>JALYHF010000223.1 GCA_030776745.1 Actinomycetota bacterium
CGATGCCGGCGGCGAGGCGCTCTGCCCATCCCCCGCCCCGGACAGCGCGTCGATGGGCGCCTGCTTGGCGACCCAGGGTGTGCTGGGCACGAGCAGGAAGAACAGCAGGACCAACAGGGCCGGCACCACCACCGGGCCTGGTCGGCGGCAGACGGGCGCCTGGCGAGGCCGAGGAGCCTCCTCCCCCATGGCGAAGAACGGCTGGGCCCGCACCCAGGCACGCACCCGCGCCAGCTCCGAGACCCGCCTCTGGCAGCGAGCGCAGCCGACCACGTGGGCGCCGACGTTGCCCTCTCCTTCACCGTCGAACCACGCGCCGAGCCGAGGCCCGCGTGGATGACGCCCGACCACGGCCCCTACACCCCCCGGCCCAGCAACCGACTGGCCTTGCGACGGGCCGTGTGCAGGCGCGACATCACGGTCCCGACGGGAACGTGCTGCACATGGGCGATCTCGGCATAGGAGAGGTCCATGACCTCTCGCAGCCAAAGCACCTCACGCAACGGTGGCGAGAGACGCTGCAGGAGAACCCAGGCTGCCGCCAGCTCGAGGGCGGCCACCACGGCCTCGTCCGGTGGAGCCACGGGCGCCACGTCGCATTCCTGGAGCACCGCGGTGGGACGATTCGACCGGAGGCGGTCGAAGCAGCAGTTGCGGACGATCGTGAGCAGCCAGGCGTCGAGGTTGTCCTGGTCGGCCGATCCCCACGCCCGCCAGGCTCGCAGCCACGCCTCCTGGCACACGTCCTCGGCGGAGTCGGAGCCGAGTATGGCGCGGGCGTAATGGAGTGCATGCTTGGCTCGCTGCTGGTGCAGGTCCTCGAAGGACCTCATCGTCCCCCGACTCCTTGAAGAGACGGGAACGGACGGTCGAATATTCGACCCTTGTGGGCGAAAGGCCCTCCTTCGCCGCCGCGATGGGGGGCGCGGCTACCCCGTGGACCCCTCGTGGGCCACCGCAGGCTTCGGCGAGCCCGACCACCCGGACCCCCTGACGAACGCCCTTCTACGTCACGGCCCCTCTCGCCGGTGCATCCTGGTCGACCTCCCCCCCGGAGGACTCAGCCCTCAGCGGCGGGCTCCCCGGAGGCGGCGGGGCCGCGGCTGAGCGGCGCCCAGCGCCAACCGGTCGCCCTCGGCGACCAGGCGGCCCATCGCCTGCTCGACGGCGGTGACATCGGCGACGATGTCGCCCACGACGCCCTTGAGGGGCTCGCACTGCGAGGCGATGGCCCGCACGCCGATCAGTACCGTGCCCACCGTGAAGCTCACCTTGTTCAAGGTGTAGGCGATGATGATGAGGTAGAGGGCGACCGCGGCCACGGCCACGAACACCCCGATCAAGGTCACGACTGTCGCAGCCCCCATAGTCCCTTTACCTTTCCTCGTCGCTGTGTCGTCCGCCGCCTACCGAGCTCGTCATCCCATGACCCGCTCGAGGGCGCCAATGTATCGTTCCGCGTTCTGACGGACCTGGGAGCTGAGCTCACGGGTGCGCAGCAACTTGGGGACGGAATCCAGGGCGCCCGTGAGCCGGACGCCATGGTCGAGAATGTCGTTGGCGTAGGCGTTGATCTCCATGGTGGGGCGCAGAACGCGGTTGAGGAAGAGCAGCACCACCGGGATGACCACGAACAAGAAGATGATGTTGCCGATCCACCAGAGGACCACGTGCCACCCCCACTGTCTGCCGCCGGCACCGCCGGCGGGCTGAATTGTATGTGCAGAACCTATAGAGGGAAACCCCCTCGCGCAAGGAGGCGGGCGAGGGGTGCGGGAACGAGCGGCACGTTCAGGATCGGGCCATGAGCAGCCGGCCGCACACGGAGCAGAAGTAGTCGGTGTGGTCGAGCTCGTCCTGCCATCCCTGAGGCAGCCGCTGGACGCCCCGGCATCCTCGGCAGGTCACCTCGTTGGTGCGGAGCGCCTTTCCCATACCAGACAGCACCGTGCGCCCACCGCCCCGGCCCTTGGGGCGGGCCAAGGCTTCCCGGGCCGTCTGCTCGGCCTGCATCCTGGCCGCTCTCGCCGCCCGGAGGCGAGCCTGATGCTCCCGCGCCGCCATCCTGGTGGAGCGCTCACGCTGGCGGGCCCTGGCCGCCTCGGCCGCCCGCCGCTGGGCGTCCTGGGGATCGCCGACCCGGGAGGCGGACCCCGAGGCCGAAGCGCCGGTGCGGATCATGGAGTAGGCCTGGTTCAACGCCACCATCCGCCGCTCGGCCTCGCTGCGAACGTTCTCCGGAGCTCCCGCGAACCGGTCCGGGTGGAAGATCTGCGCCATGGTGCGGTAGGCGGCAGTGACCTCGCCAAGCGTGGCTTGCGGAGTAACCCCTAGGACTTCGTACGGATCCACGCGTGAGCTCCCTCAGTCCCTCACCGGCAGCGGCGACAGGCGGGCCCGATGAGGCATTGGGCCGAGCGTCTCCTGCCCAGCAGAGCCGAGCACCACCACGAGGGCGCGATGTTACCGGCTGGGCTGGAGCCGGGAGCCGCCGCGCCGTCCCTCCGCCCCCCAGCAACGCTCAGATCACCTGCAGCTCACGCAGGGCGTCGATGGAGATCCGCTCCACCATGCCCGTGCCCGACTCGAGCTCCAGTCGGGCCATGCGGTCGATGCGGCGGGCCACGCCGCGAGTCTCGCCCTTCGGGAGGAGGCGAACCTTCACCCTCTTGTCGAGCAGGCCGCACCGTCGCTCGTAGGCGGCGGCCACGCCCGCGGTGCCCTCGCCCAGGCGACTGGTGATGTCGTCGACGGACCGAACGAACGGCTCCAGCACGGCGTCGCGTTGCGCCGGCTCGAGGCCCAGCGCCTCCAGATCGAGGCGCAGGGTGATCACGGCGCTCCGGACCTGACCCGGCCCGAGCTGCACCTCGGCCCTGATGGACCCGACCGTGGCCCCCGTGGCGGCGTCGATGACGGAATCGGGCCACCACGTCCGCAGTGTCTTTCCCGACGCTGCTTCGCCGCCCTCGGCGGCGGCCAGGCCGGCCACGAGCCACGCCACGTCGGCCTGCTCGGCCGGCAACGGAGGCCGCAGGACCACGGCACAGGCCAATGTGCGCTCGGCGGGGGTCGACCAGTACCGACCGTGCCGACCGAGCGGGCTCACCTCTCGGTCGACCACCACCGTGGCCCCGTGCGGCGCGTTCTCCTGGCGCGCCCA
>JALYHF010000224.1 GCA_030776745.1 Actinomycetota bacterium
GCACCACCTCGTCCTCACGCAAGAGCAGGCCTGGGCCGAGCGGATGGTCTCTCCCGGACGTCCGGCCCCGGGGCCCGGCCAGGGCCGACCGGATCCGCCGCCAGCCGTCGTCGCTCGACCAGGCGATCGTGCGGGCGGCGGCGGCCACGGCGGCCATCAAGGCGTCGGCGTCGGGGTGGCCCAGGGCGGCAGCCACGGCGTCTTGTTCCTGCAGGAGCAGGCGATCGAGGGTCTTGCCCGTGGCCCGGTGCAGCTCGGTGCGCACCCCCAGCAGCGTCTGGTGGGCCGACGCCACCGCCTCGTCACCGACGTCGACCACGGGCGAGGCCACAGCCGCCGCCCACAGGGCGTGGACGTCGCGGAGGCCTCCTCGCCCCTCCTTGAGCTCCGGCTCGAGGAGGAAGGCCACTTCGCCGAACTCGGCGTGGCGGGCCTCCACCGCCTCGCCCAGGGCGGCGAGCCAGCGGTGGGAGCGCTTGCGCCACTGCTCGGTGGCCCGCTCGGTGAGCTCGGCGGCCAGGGCGGCACTGCCCGCCACCAAGCGGGCGTCGAGCAGGCCGAGGGCGGCCTTGAGGTCGTCGCCCGCCACCCGGAGGGCCTCCTTGACGGTACGGACGCTGTGGTCGAGACCGACGCCGGCATCCCAAATGGGGTACCAGAGACGCTCGGCCACCTCCCTGACGTCCTTTCGGCCTCTATGGACGAGGACCACGTCGAGGTCGCTGCCCGGGCACAGCTCCTGACGCCCGTATCCGCCAACGGCCACCAGGGCCACGTCCTCCTCGGCCCCCAGCAGGCTGGCCAGCCAGCGGTCGGCCAGCTCGGAGAGAGCGCGGCAGAAGGCGGGCCCGGTGGGCCCGCCTTCGGACAACAGCGCCTCCCTCTCGGCGGCGAAGGCCCGAGAGGCGGCAGCCGATCGAGCGCTAGATGGCGTCGGCGCCCATCTCCCCCGTGCGAATGCGGGTCACCACGTCGACCGGGGTCACCCACACCTTCCCGTCGCCGATCTTGTCGGTGCGGGCGGCGGCTACGATCGCCTCCACGATCCGCACGGCGTCGGCGTCGTCGGCCAGCACCTCGACCCGCACCTTGGGCACGAAGTCGACCGTGTACTCGGCCCCCCGGTACACCTCGGTGTGGCCGCGCTGGCGCCCGAAGCCCTGCACCTCCGACACGGTCATCCCCTGGGCGTTGACGCCCTTGAGGGCGGACTTGACGTCGTCGAGCTTGAAGGGCTTGACGATGGCAGTTACGAGCTTCATGCACCGATCCTTCCCATGGAACCGAGCTCACCCAGGTTGTACCCCGCCTCGGCGTGCTGGGACGAGTCGAGGCCCTCGGCCTCCTCCTCGGGCGTGACTCGAAGGCCGATGACGGCGTCGAGCACCTTGGCCAGCACCGTGGACACCACGAACGAGTACACCAGAGTGGCCACCACGGCGACGACCTGGTCGATGAGGAGGTCGGAGCCGCCCCCGGCCAGCAGCCCGCCGAAGCTCTCCTGCGCGAAGACCCCGAGAAGGATCGAGCCCACCATGCCGCCCACGAGGTGCACGGCGACGACGTCGAGCGAGTCGTCGTAGCCCATCCGGAACTTGAACTGGATGGCCAGCAGGCACGCGGCCCCGGCGATGGCACCGATGATCACCGGCGTCACGCCGCTCACGAAGCCGGCACAGGGCGTGATGGCGACCAGTCCCGCCACCGCGCCCGACGCCGCCCCCAGCGTGGTGGCCTTGCCGTCCTTCAGCTTCTCCACCACCAGCCAGCCGAGCATGGCGGCGGCGGCGGCCAGGTGGGTGTTCATGAGGGCCTTGGCCGCCACCCCGTTGGCGGCGAGAGCCGAGCCGGCGTTGAAGCCGAACCAGCCGAACCACAGGATTCCCGTCCCCAGCAGCGTGAGGGGCAGCGAGTGCGGCGGCATGGCCTCGCCCGGCCAGCCCCTCCGCTTGCCGAGCACGAGGACCAGCGCCAGGGCGGCCGCCCCCGCGTTGATGTGGACGACAGTGCCGCCGGCGAAGTCGAGGGCGCCCCGCTCGAACAGCCAGCCGTTGGGGCTGAACACCCAGTGGGCGACCGGGGCGTAGACGAGGACAAGCCACAGGGCGATGAAAGCCACGTAGGCGGCGAACTTCAGCCGGTCGGCGGTGGCGCCTGTGATGAGGGCCGGCGTGATCACGGCGAACATCATCTGGTAGGCGGCGAAGGCCAGGGGCGGGATGGTGAGGGCCAGGTCGTCGGTGTACCCGGGCAGGCTCAGCCCGAGGTCGGCCAGGTCCTTCAGACCGGCGAAGCTCAGGTCGCCGATCAGGCCGCCGCTGTCCTCGCCGAAGGCGAGGCTGAAGGCGACCAGCGCCCACAGCACGCTGACCAGGCCCATGGAGAAGAAGTTCTGCATCAGCATGCCCAGCACGTTCTTGGACCGCACCATCCCTCCGTAGAAGAAGGCCAGGCCCGGTGTCATGAACAGCACCAGTGCCGCTGATGCCAGCACCCATGCCGTGTTGCCGCTGTCCATCGCCACTCCCCTCGGTGTCGCACCCCCCGGACGCCCGACAGCGTGGCGAAGCGGTGTTTCCCGGCGGTCACCTGGATGTTTCAGGTTTGTGAACTCGCCGGACCCGCTTCCTACCGCGCCGCCTCGACGGCGTCGGCTGCCTTGCGAGCGGCGACGAGAACGGGGTCCCACACCGGGGCGAAGGGTGGGGCGTAGGACAGGTCCAGCCCGGTCATCTGGTCCACCGTCATGCCGGCGGTGAGGGCGGTGGCCACCACGTCGATGCGCTTGGCCGCCCCCTCGACCCCCACGATCTGCGCCCCGAGCAGGCGGCCCGATCCCCGCTCGGCCAGCATCTTCACCACGATCTCGCCGGCGCCCGGGAAGTAACCGGCTCTCGTGGTGCTCGTCACCCGCACGGCCTCGTAGGCCAGGCCGATCCGCGACGCGTCCCTCTCGTTGAGACCGGTGAGGGCGACCTCGGTGGCGCACAGCCGGGTGGCCGCCGTACCCACCACGCCCGGGAAGGTGGCATACCCACCGCCCAGGTTGATGCCGGCCACCCTGCCCTGCTTGTTGGCCACGGTACCCAGGGCGATGTGGACGGGACGGCGGGCCACCAGGTGGTACGACTCGCAGCAGTCGCCGGCGGCCCAGACCCCTTCGGCCGACGTGTGCTGGCGGGGGTCGACGCTGACGGCGCCCTTCACGCCGGTGACCACCCCGGCGTCGGCCGCCAGCCGGCTGTTGGGAACCACGCCCAGCCCGAGGATCACGATGTCGGCGGCGAGGTCGCCCTCGGCGGTGTGGACGACCCCCTCGGAGAACCCGTTCACGGCCACGCCGCAACGCACGTCGATCCCCGCCCGGCGCATCGCGTCGCTCACCAGCGCGCCCATGTCGGGGTCGAGGGTGCCCATCACCTCCGGCGCCCGTTCCACCACGACCACCCGGCGGCAGCCCCGCCGAACGAAGGCCTCCGCCATCTCGAGGCCGATGTAGCCGCCCCCCACCACCACGACGTCGCGCACCTCGCCGCTGGTGGCGTCGGCCAGGAGGTGGGCGCCGTCCTCGAGGGTCTGAACCCCATGGACGTGCTTCCCGCCGATGCCGGGGAGGTCGGG
Organism: Actinomycetota bacterium; assembly: GCA_030776745.1. GTDB lineage: Bacteria > Actinomycetota > Acidimicrobiia > Acidimicrobiales > JALYHF01. Next base: position 3,622 of record JALYHF010000224.1, read on the forward strand.
CCGCAGCGGCAGGGCGCCCGTGCCCAGGTGCAGGGTGTCGAACCCCAATCCGTAGGTCCGTCCGTGGCCGTGGTCGCGCACCTCGAGCCTGCGGGTGTCGAGGTCGACGGCCATCACCTCGTGGCCGGTGCGGGCGTCGATCCGGAACTCGTCCCGGAACGTCTGCGGGCCTCGGACCACCAACTGGTCGAGGGTGGGGACCTCACCTCCCACCAGGTACGGGATCCCACACGCCGAGTAGCTCGTCCAGCGGCCCTTCTCGAGGGCGACGATCTGCAGGTCGGCCCGCCGTCGCCGGGCCTGTGAGGCGGCTGCCATCCCACCGGCATCCCCGCCCACGACCACCAGCCGCTCGGCCATGGGGCCGTACCATAGGGGTATGAGCGGGCGCGCCGACTGCCGCCATTACGTGGAGCGCACCACCTCCTTGCAGGAGAAGGTGGAGCGCTGCCGGCTCGACGTCGCCCTGCTGGACCCCTTCGCCTGCCCGGAGGGCTGCCTGTTCTTCGAGCCCCGGACCATCGCCGACGCCGGTTGGACGATCGAGCAGCGTCGCCGCGGCGGCGGCTGACGCTCACCCTCGGGCCAAGAGCTCGCCCAGGCGGGCGAAGAACCGGGACCGGGGCAGCACCTCGTCGCAGCCGGCGGCGCGGGCCGCCTCCAGCAGCTCGCCGTCCACGTGGCTTCCGAAGCCGATGGTGCGCACGGCAGCCAGGCCGGCGAGGGCGTCGAGCACGCCGGGACGGGACAGGTCCACCACGACGACCTCGGCGGCGGTGCCGGCCAGCTCGGAGGGCGTGGGGACGAAGGTGACGTCGGCGTCGGCGGCGACCAGCTTGGAGCGGTCCATGAGGTCGGGGACGTAGGCCGCGATGCGGGGCCTGCTCACGGCTGGCTCCGGTTCTCGGGTGGCAGGGCGGGGCCGGTCCCGGCCCCGTGGCGTTGCTTGTGGGTCCAGGCCTTGGCCGCCCCCCAGGCGATCCCCGCCTCGACCAGCGCCGGGTCGAGGTCGGCCAACGACGCCGGGGTGAGGCCGTAGTCGTCGCTCGGGAAGCAGGCGGTGGCGAAGTCGTCTCGCTCCACCGGGGGCACACCGGCGGCGCGGAGAACCTCGGTGGGATAGCGGACCGCGTCTCGCAGGATGCTCAGGGGGGTGCTGCGCTGCTCGTCGACGTCGCCCTCGAGCAGGGCCCGGACCCGCCCCCCGACGTCGGACCTGGCCCTCACCCCAGCCTCACGGGCGGCGCCCAGGACGGTGGGGTCGGCCGCGCCCCGCCAGGCCACCAGCACCGCCTCGACCGAGCGCTCCACCCACGCCGGCAGGGCCGCTTCGATGCCATCGGCCAGCGCCTTGGCCTGCTCCTCCACGCCAACCATCCTGGCCCACGCCGTCCCCTTCCGGCGCACGGCGGGACGGGGGGCGGCGATGGGGGCGTCAGCCCAGGAGGGCCGGAGGCACCTCGGTGATGTCACAGGAGAGCTGGATCCGGTCACCTTCGACGGTGACGCGTGCCGCCGCGCACGAGATCAGCCGCGATCTGCTGAGGGGCACCCGCAAGGGAGGAAGCCGCCCGGCCCGCAGCACGAGCGACCCGTCCTGGCCGGCCTCGGGGCGGGCCACCGCCTCGAGGCCACCGACGCGCACCCGCACCTCGCCCCCGCCGATCGACACCGGGAGGCGCACCACCCGCTGGATGGCGGCGGCGTCGAGCTCGACGGTGACCGTGCCGCTCTCGATGTCCCGCAGCTCGGGGGTGCCGGCGAAGAGCGCGTCACGGTCGAGGAGGACACCCCGCAGGTCGACGTCGACGGCGGCAAGGTCGAGCGGCCCCGAGGTCACCTGCTCCAGGCGGACGCCCACCCCGGGCACCGAGCCGGCGAGCAGCAGGCGAGGGAGGAAGGGGAACGAGCGGATCCGGGCCGCCACCGACCCGGCTTCGCCGGCCTCCGCCCGGGCCCGCTCCGCCACCTTGGCCTCGGCCGCCCGACGGGCAGCCAGGTCGACGCCGACCAGGAGGACGGCGACGGCGGCGAGGGCGACGAGCTTGCGCAACCCCTCTAGCTCTCGACCACGTCGCCCAGGCGGTCGACCTGCACGCCCAGGTCGTGGAGCCACTCGATGGCTCTCTCCACCGCCTGGTCGTCCCCCCCCAGCTCGCAGACGATCCATCCCACCGTCTCTTGGACGCTGGCCCGGCGGATGTTCGGCATCACGTCGAACTCCCGCACCATGCGGGCGATGATCGGCTGCTTGATGAGGTGCTCGGGAAAGGTGAGCCGCACCCGGACGTTGGTCACCGGGCCCCCCTGCCGGAAGCGGGTGGCCGACCAGTTGCCTCGGCTCGACGGGCGGGGGGCAGGCTGCTCACGGAGCCGTCCCTTTCGGTGAGGCCGACGTTGAGGTTCCCGGACCGGAAGCCCTCGAGGTCGAGCGTGACGTAGGTGTACCCGGCGGCCCGGACGGCGGCCACGACGGCCAGGCGCTCGGCCAGGGCTACCGGCATCTCCTCGGCGTCGACCTCGAGGCGGGCCAGCTCGCCGTAGTGGCGCACCCGCAGCTGGCGAAAGCCGAGGCGGCGCAGGGCCGACTCGGCCCGGGCGACGGAGCCGAGCACCCCGAGGGTCACGGGCGTGCCGTACGGCACCCGTGAGGCCAGGCAGGCGGCGGCCGGCTTGTCCCAGGTGCGCAGCCCCAGTCGGGCCGAGGCGGCCCGCACGTCGGCCTTGGTGAAGCCGGCCTCGACCAGCGGGAAGGCCGCTCCCCGCTCGGCGGCCGCCTCCTGGCCGGGTCGGTGGTCGGCCAGGTCGTCGACGTTGACGCCGAGCACCACCGTGGCCCCCTCGCTCCTGGCCAGCGGCTCGAGGGCGTCCATGAGCTCCGCCTTGCACCAGTAGCAGCGCCGGCCGTCGTTGGCAGAGTAGGCCGGGTTGGCCAGCTCGTGGGTCACCACGGTGCTCCAGCGCAGGCCCCACTCGGAGGCGAGGCGCCGGCAGTCGTCGTGCTCCTCGGGCGCCAGCGACGGCGAGACGGCCGTCACCGCCTGCGCCGCCCCTCCCAGGGCGTCCTGCGCCACCCAGGCCAGGAAGGCCGAGTCGGCTCCGCCACTGAAGGCGACGACGACGGGGGCCAGCTCACCCAGCCGCGCCCGGAGCAGGTCGAGGTCACCCATCGAGCACCTCGATGCGGATCCGCTTGTTGCCCTTGCCCTTGGACTCCGTCTTCACCACGCGGACCCGGCCCACCTCGTCGGTGCGCGCCACGTGGGTCCCGCCGTCGGCCTGCTTGTCCAGCCCCACGATGTCCACCACCCGGATCTCGTCGACCGATTCGGGGATGAGGTTGACCTTGGTCCGGATCAGGTCGTCGTCGGCCAGGGCCACCTGGCGAGGCAGGAACGAGACCTCGACGGGGCGGGCGGCACCGAGCTCGGCGTTGACCAGTTGCTCCACGGTGACGGCGAAGCCCTCGGGAAGGGGGTCGAACTCGAAGTCCATGCGGGCGGCCAGCGGCTGCATGTCCCCGCCGGTGACGGCCTTGCCCCACTCGTTCCAGATGACGCCGCAGAGCACGTGCAGGGCGGTGTGGGTCCGCATCAGCTGGTGGCGTCGCTCCCAGTCGATGGCGCCCTCCACCTCTTGTCCCACGCGCAGCGTGCCGTCGACGGTGTGCCACACCACTGGCCCCTCCTTGCCCACGGCGGTCACCCGCAGGCCGGCCAGCGTGCCCGTGTCGTGGGGCTGGCCTCCGCCGGTGGGGTAGAAGGCCGTGCGGTCCAAGGCGACGCCGCGCTCGGAGACCTCGGTCACCTTCGCGCCGAATGTCCGGAGATGGGCGTCGCGCAGGTACAACAGCTCGGTCACGCGGGCCATCCTGCCACTTGCCGGGCGTATGCTTCCGTGCGCAAGCAGCGGCGAACGAGGAGACGACATGTCACGAAGGGGGAATCGGGTCTGGCGCCTCGTGGCGCTGGCCCTGGCGGGGACGCTCGTGATGGCGGCCTGCGGCGACGACGACGAGGACGGCGCCACCACTCAAACCACGGCGGGGGGCGGTGGGGCCAAGAAGACCGTCAGCATCGCCTTTGTCGGCGCCAAGACCGGTGACAACGCCAACCTCGGCCTGAACATCCGCGATGGGGTCAAGCTGGCAACGGACGAGGAGAACGCCAAGGGCGGTGACGTCACCATCGCCCTCAAGGAGTTCGACACCGCCGGTGACCCGGCCCAGGCCACCACCATCAAGGACCAGTTCATCGCCGACGAGAGCATCGTGGGGATCGTGGGCCCCGCTTTCTCAGGGGAGACAAAGGCGTTGATCCCGCCGCTGAACGAGGCCGGGTTGGTGATGATCAGCCCGTCGGCCACCAACAAGGCGCTTCCCACCGTGGTCCCCGGCGGAGCCAGGGTTTTCCACCGGGCGCTGGGCGACGACATCCTTCAGGCCAACGGCATCGCCCAGTACCTGGCCACCGTCGAGAAGCCCAGGAACGCGGCGTACGTGCACGACAACAGCGAGTACGGCAAGGGCCTCACCGTCGACACCGAGAAGGCCGCCTCGCTCAAGCGGGTAAGGACGGCGCTCGTCGAGACCGTCGACCCCAAGGCGCAGGACTTCTCGGCCACGGTCAACAAGGTCAAGGCGGCCAGCCCGGACCTGGTGTTCTACGGGGGCTACTACGCCGAGGCGGGCCGGTTCAAGAAGCAGCTGGCCGACGCCGGGGTGACGGCCAAGTTCGTGAGCGGCGACGGCTCGCTGGACCCGGGCTTCGTCACCGCCGCCGGCCCCGACATCGCCGAGGGGGCCCGCATCACCTGCCCTTGCAACCTGGCCTTCGAGAACTCCACCGGCAGGCTGAAGGAGTTCTACGACAACTTCAAGAAGGAGATCGGCAGGGAGCCGGGGCTGTACTCGCCCGAAGGTTACGACTCAGCCAAGATCCTCATCCAAGGCATCAAGGCCGGCAACGACACTCGTGAGAAGCTGCTCAACTGGATCGAGCAGGACTTCACCAGGTACGAAGGAGTGTCGAAGCCCATCGAGTTCGAGGAGAACGGGAACCTCAAGGCCACTCAGTTCTTCGTCTTCCAGGTGAAGGACGGCAAGATCGTGCCTGGGCAGACCCTCCCCGTAGAGGACCCGGCCGGCAACACGTCCACCACGGCGGCAAGCGGCGGCGGCACCACCACCACGACGACGGGCTGACGCGCGACGCGAGATCCAAGTGAGCGGAGGGCGTTTCGGCGCCCTCCGTTCTCCGTAGGGGGACACCATCGACTCCTGCTTCCGCTGCCTGGCCGAGCAGTTCGGCCCCCAGACGGTGGATGGCCTCACCCTGGGGGCGATCTACGCGCTCATCGCGCTGGGCTACACGCTGGTGTACGGGGTGTTGCGGCTCATCAACTTCGCCCACTCCGAGATCTTCATGCTCGGGATCTTCGCCAGCCTCTTCGCCATGCACGGCCTCGGCATCGAGGGCGCCGATCAGCCCAAGACAGGGGTGGCGTTGGTGGCCGTCCTGGCTGCGGTGATGCTGGCCGCCATGCTCGTGTCCGGTGGGGCCGCCCTGGTGATGGAACGCGTGGCCTACCGGCCACTGCGCAGGAAAGGCGCTCCACGGCTGGCCGCCCTGATCACCGCCATCGGGATCTCGCTGTTCCTCCAGGAGTTGTTCGCCCTCCGCTACGGCCGCAACCAGCTCGGTTTCCCGCGGGTGCTCGAGAAGCGCCAGTTGCTCGAGATCGGGGGCGCCAACGTCCGCACCGACAAGGTGCTGGTGGTGGTGGCGGCGCTGGTGCTCATGTTGGCGCTGGACCGCTTCGTCGGCACGTCGAGGCTGGGGCGCGGGGTGCGGGCGACGGCGCAGGATCCTGAGACGGCGGCGCTGATGGGCGTGAACATCGATCGCGTCGTCGCCCTCACCTTCCTGCTCGGCGGGCTCCTGGCCGGAGCGGCCGGAACGCTCTACGGCGTGTTCTTCGAGGCAGCCCGGTACAACATCGGGTTCCTGCCGGGCATCAAGGCTTTCACCGCCGCCGTCCTCGGCGGCATCGGCAACATTCGGGGGGCGGTGCTGGGCGGCTTCACGCTCGGCCTGCTCGAGAACTACGGCTCCACGGTGCTCGGCACCGAGTGGAAGGACGTCTTCGCCTTCACCATCCTGGTCCTGGTGCTGATGTTCCGACCCACCGGCCTGCTGGGCGAGACCCTGGGGCAGGCCCGGGCGTGAGGGCCTCCGCGGCTCGACGCCGCCGGCCGAGGATGCCCCGGCTGGCGGTGGGCGAAGGCCTGGCTGCTCGGTGGGAACGGTTGCCGACCCTCGGCCGTGCCCTGGTGTACCTGATGCTTCTCGTGATGGCGGTGAGCGTGCCCGCCATGCTGTCCATGAAGTGGCAGAGCGTCCTCTTCTTCCCGGTGGGCGTCTACATCCTGCTGGCTCTCGGCCTCAACATCGTGGTGGGCCAGGCCGGCCTCCTCGATCTCGGCTACGTGGCCTTCTACGCCGTCGGCGCCTACACGACGGCCAAGCTGGGCACGACCTTCGGATGGGACGTGTGGGTCGCCCTCCCCGTGGCCATCGTCCTGGCCATGGCCGCCGGCGTGCTGCTCGGAGCTCCCACCCTGCGCCTCCGGGGCGACTACCTGGCCATCGTGACCCTGGGCTTCGGGGAGATCGTCTACCGCGTGGCGCTCAACAGCGCCTCGCTCGGGGAAGCCAACGGGATCACGGGCATCCCCCACCCCTCGGCGTTCGGTGGCGCCGAGTTCAAGTTCGCTCCCCTGCCCTACTACTACCTGACGCTGGCCGCGGTCGTCGTCGCCGTCGTCGTCATCGTGCGCCTGAACCGCTCCCGCGTGGGGAGAGCCTGGTCGGCGATCCGGGAGGACGAGGACGCAGCGGAGGCCATGGGGGTGCCGACCTTCAAGATGAAGCTGTGGAGCTTCGCCATGGGTGCCTCCACCGCGGGTCTGGGCGGGTGGATCTATGCCAGCAAGGTGAGCTTCATCAACCCGGACAACTTCCCGTTCTTCTTCTCGGTGATCATCCTGGCGGCAGTCGTGCTCGGCGGCATGGCTTCGGTGCCGGGGGCGGTGGCCGGGGGGTTCGTCATCGGCTTTCTGCCCGAGTACCTGCGCGAGGTGGCCGCCGGAGAACGGATCACCAGCTTCTTGAACACCGTCCTGGGCGCCCAGGCGGCGGACGTGACCGAGTACCGGGTGCTCATCTTCGGCGCCGCCCTGGTGGTGATGATGATCTTCCGGCCCCAGGGCCTGCTGCCGAGCCGGCAGCGGGCGGCCGAGCTGAGTACGACCGGGGAGACCACGGGCGGAGAAGCAACTCCAGCGGCGGAGGCGGCCCAGCCCACGCCGGGCGGTCCCGACGGCGCGGGTCCCGCGGCCGAGGCGGAGCAGCGGACCGAGATGCCCGTCGAGATCGAAGCGGCGGAGACCGTGCTCGAGCTCCGGGACCTGAGCATGGAGTTCGGCGGCGTGGTCGCCGTGGACGACGTCTCCCTCACCGTGGAACGAGGCCAGATCTTCGGCATCATCGGGCCCAACGGCGCCGGCAAGACGACGGTGTTCAACTGCATCACCGGCGTCTTCCGCCCCCACCAGGGCAGCATCCTGCTCAACGGGCGCCCCGTCGTGGGCTTGAAGCCCCACCGCATCACGGAGGCGGGTGTGGCTCGGACCTTCCAGAACATCCGGCTCTTCCCGAACATGACCGCCCTCGAGAACGTCGTGGTAGGGACCGACGCCCGCCACCGCACCAGCGTCCCGGGAGCGCTGCTCGGGCTTCCCCGTCACCGCCGAGAGGAGCGAAGTGGGCGGGAGGAGGCCCAGCGGCTGCTCGAGTACGTGGGCATCGGCCACCGCCGGGCCGACCTCGCCCTCAACCTTCCTTATGGGGACCAGCGCCGGCTGGAGATCGCCCGGGCCCTGGCCACCGGGCCGAGCGTGCTGCTGCTGGACGAGCCGGCGGCCGGGATGAACCCGTCGGAGAAGCGCTCGCTCATCGAGCTCATCCGGAAGATCCGCGCCTCCGGGCTCACTGTGGTCCTCATCGAGCACGACATGAGCCTGGTGATGGGCGTGTGCGACCGCGTGGCCGTGCTCGACTTCGGGGAGAAGATCGCCGAGGGAGGACCGGCGATGATCCAGCAGGACCCGCGGGTCATCGAGGCCTACCTCGGAGCGACCGCCGATGCTCCTTGAGCTGTCGGACCTTCGGGTCCACTACGGCCACGTCGAGGCGCTGAAGGGCATCTCCCTCACCGTCGAGGACGGAGAGGTGGTCACCCTCATCGGTGCCAACGGAGCGGGGAAGTCGACGACGTTGAAGACGATCTCCGGGCTCCGGCCGGTCACATCGGGCACCATCCGCTTCCAAGGGGACGACATCGTGGGCGTGGCCCCCCACCGCATCGTCGAGCTCGGCATCTGCCAGGCGCCGGAGGGCCGCGGCATCTTCCCGGGCATGACCGTGATGGAGAACCTGGAGATGGGCGCGTACGCCCGCAAGGGCGGCCGAGCCGGCTGGGCCCCGGACCTCCAGCGGGTCTTCGAGCTGTTCCCCCGCCTTCAGGAGCGCCGGCGCCAGGCGGGGGGCACCTTGTCGGGCGGGGAGCAGCAGATGCTGGCCATCGGGCGGGCGCTGATGGCCCGGCCCAAGCTGCTCCTGCTCGACGAGCCCTCCATGGGGCTGGCGCCCATGCTGGTCAGCCAGATCTTCGACATCGTCGCCGAGATCAACGGGCAGGGCACGACGATCCTGCTGGTCGAGCAGAACGCCTCCCAGGCGCTCCAGCGCGCCGACCGGGCCTACGTGCTCGAGACGGGGCGGGTGGTGCGGAGCGCCGCCGCTTCGGCCCTGCTCGACGACGAGTCGGTGAAGGCAGCCTACCTGGGCGGCGACATCGCCGGCTGACCTCGCGGCTCCCGATGCTCAGCCAAGGCCGACGCTGGCCAGCACGTCTTCGACGTCGGCGACCATGCCGGTGACGAAGGGACCGAACTCGGCGTAGAGAGCCGACGCCTCGTCGAAGCGCAGGGTGTGCACGACGTCCTTCAGGTCGTCGGGGTGGACGCCGAAGAGGGTGACGCCCCACTCGTAGTCGTCGATCCCCGTCGAGCCCGTGACCAACTGCAGCACGCGGCCCTTGAAGGCCCGGCCGGACCGGCCGTGCCCGTACATCAGTTCCTCGCGTCTCTCGTACGGAAGGGTGTACCAGTTGTGCTGGGCATCCCGGCGCTTGGACATGGGATAGAAGCAGATGGCCCGCATGCCAGGCGGTGGCAGCTGGGGGTACAGCCGGGGCGTGAGCATCTCCGCCGGCATCCCCTTGGCGTACTCCGACACCTCGGTGAGCGAGACGTAGGAGCCCACCACGTCGAGCCCGGCCTGCTGGAGGGCGGTCTGGAGGGCGCGCAGCCGCCACAGGTCCGGCCCCAGGGCCAAGAAGCCGAGGTCGGCCTTGTGGCCGAGGACGGCGAAGGCCACGACCTGGGTCTCGTCGCTCTCGGCCGCCTTGACGGCGGTGGCCACGGCCTCGGGGTCGACCCGAGGCGTCGGCTTGCAGAACAGGTGGAGGGCTCCCCAACCGGTGGTGGGCGCCAGCGCCTCAAGCTCGCGCTCGCTGCGCTCGCTCACTGGTCCGCCATCTTCGATGGCGGCCGTGAGCGGCGCGCTGTCCTCATGGTTCGCTCGCTGCGCTCGCTCACTGGCGCCGGTCGTCGTCGGCGGGCTTGAAGGCGTCCACCGTCTCGAGCTCCTGGGCCGGGCGGCCGTTGGACGCCCACACGGGCAGCGGCAGCTCGACCTTGGAGTGCCCCTGGTGGGCGGTCACCGCCTTGGCGTGGTATTGCTCGGCCAGGGCGACGAACTCCGGGTCGTGGTAGGGCCGGCCGTCGACCAACGGCCCCTTGGTGCCCTCGATGATGGCCACCACGTCGTCGCCGCTGACGGTGCGGTGGGTCTCGAGGGCATGGGCCACGGCCAGGACGTCTCGCCGGTTGGCCTCGAGGAGCTCCCAGGTGCGGTCGTAGAGCTCGGCCAGCTTGGCCTCCACCCGGCGGCCGAAGTCGGTGTCGAGGATGGTGCGGTCGCTGCCGTCCTCGACGGCCATGTTGCTCCCGCTGATGCCGGCCAGCGTGATGGCGCGCGACCCGATGGTGGAGCCCATGCCGGCGAAGCCCTCCATGCGCAGCGCCAGGTAGGTCGCCCCCCGCAGGTCGCCGCCCACGCCCTCGGAGTTGTCGCCGGCGAAGAACATGCGCTCTCCGGCCAAGGAGGCCAGGAAGACCATCACGTCGGACTCCCGCTCGGACCTCCAACCCACGAACTGGTCCTCGGGCGGGATGGACGAGACGAAGCCGCCCACGTCACCTCGCCGCTCGATGGTGGCCATGTCGATGAGCATGTGCTTGCGGAGCCGGTGGGCCACGACGGCGTGGCAGGCCTCGTGGATGGCCACGGCATGACGCTCCCGCTCGATGTACTCGAACTCGTCGGGCAGGCCGTGCTCCTTGAGCTGCTTGGCCTTCAAGATGTCGGCCCAGGTGATGGCGTCGCGGCCGGCCCGGATGGCGACGACCAGAGCCTCGTTGACCGTGTCCTTGATGGTGGCGCCGGTGGCGTAGGGGGTGATGACCGACAGCTTGTCGATCTGGTCGTCGGTGAGCTCGTGGCTGACCTTGGCCAGGTAGCCCTCGTAGGTCCGCTTGCGGCCCTCCTTGGAGGGGTAGCCGACCTTGTAGATGCGGTCGATGCGACCCGGGCGGAGGAGGGCCTCATCGAGGGCCTGAGGCATGTTGGTGGCCATCATGACCAGGATGCGGTACTTGGGCGGCGGCTTGGGCTTCATGCCCAGGGCCCGGCGCACCACCCGGTTGACGAAGCCCCGGGGCTTCTTGAGGCCGGAGAGCTCCGACAGCAGAGCCTGCAGGGTGCCCATGCCGCCACCGCCCATGCCCGCCCCCACGATGAAGCGGGCGATCAGCGGCGGGCGAGGGCCGCCATCGGTGGAGCGGGCCAGCTGGCCGGCCATCACGCCGGCCGCCGTCGACGGTGTGGTGTAGCCCAGGCCGTTGCACGACGTGAGCGCCTCCCAGGCCTCGGGGGCGAAGCCTCCCCCACCGCCCCCGTTCCAGCCTCCGCTGGCCAGGGCGCCCCGGCTGCCCAATGAATCGGCTTCGTCGAAGAAGACGATGACGCCGCCGTAGCGGACGGCCAGCTTGCGCAGCTTGCGGAACAGCGACTTGACCTTCAGGATGCCGACGCCGATGAACATGTTGGTGAAGGCGCCGGGATCGACGAAGACGTAGGGCTTGCCCGTCTCCCCGGCCACCGCCTCGGCCATGAGCGTCTTGCCGGTTCCGGGCGGCCCCCACAACAGGATGCCGCCGGGCACGTAGCCGCCCTTCTCCTCGATGGCCTCGGGGTTCTCGAGGAACACCATGTTCTCCTTGACCCGCTCGACCACGGCGTCCTGGCCCCACACGTCGCTGAACCGGGTCTTGATGTCGTCCGGGAAGTAGACCTCCACGCCGCCCTTGGACAGGAACCAGAAGATGGCGACGAACTGGAGGACGACGGCGGCCATCAGGAAGAGGATCTGCAGGAGCAGCGGGAGGGCGGACCACACCGCGCTCGGCAACCGGAACAGACCCTGGACCGGCGAGACGTCGTAGATCCGCCCGAGCAGGACGGCGACCAGCACGAGGAGGAGCAGGCCCTTGAACGCCCGCCCTATCCGGTAGCGCGTCCAGTCGTTGAGGCGGCTGCCACGGCGCTCCATGCCGCCGAAGACGCGATGGACCCAGAACTGGTGGTAGCTGGCCCAGTGCTCGCTCACCAGGTAGTGCGACTGGCGCACGACCTCCAAGGCCAGGAGCACCAGGACCCACGCCCCGGAGCGCACGTGGATGGGCACCGCCTCGCTGAAGGGCAGATTTGGGTCCTCGGCCATGGCCGCCCAGACCAGCACCAGCCAGAAGCCACCGAGCAGAATCAGGAACTTGGAGCGGTCCCACCACCCCAGGGGCTTGCGGGTCCTGGGTTCGTCGCTCTTGGTGGCGGCGTGTTGCGGCGGGGGAGTGGGACCGCGATCGGTGTCCGGCCAGGCCAGCCCGCTGCCGTCGTCGTTGGGTTCCAAGATCAGCGCTCCTTGACCTTCCATGAGGTGACGACCTGGTCGATCACCTTCTCGTTCTTGTCGTAACACTCGTTGTTACAGCTGATGGCCAGCAGGTGCACCTTGCGCACGCCGCTGTCGACGAGCGCGACCTGCCGCCACTTCACCAGCTCCCCGTCGTCCGTCTTGAGATTGACCAGCAGCTCGCTGCCGTGCAGCCCGCCGGGCCGGCGCACCTCGCGGACGTCGAGCACCTCGACGTCGCCGGCCTGCTGGGCGTCCTCGGCCAGCGGGTCGAAGGGCAGCAGCAGGGTGCGCAGGTCCGACAGAGAGAAGCTGTCTCGCTGCTCGGGGAGCAGCGTGCGCACCTGCACCAGGCCGGTGGGGTGACCGGCGTCGGACAGGACGTGGTCCAGCGAGGGCTTGGGGGCGGCGTCGAAGGCCACGGACCACGACAGCTGCTTGAACTGGGCCTTGGCCTCGGGCGACTCGTCGCTGACCCGGAGCAACTGGTCCTCGTCGTACAGCGTCCAGTCCCGAGGGACGCGCACGAAGGTCTGGTCCGAGGTGTTCTTGACATAGTGGTACTTGGGGCTGCCGCAACCGGCGACGACGATGGCCAGCGCAACGACTCCGGAGAGGGCCGTCACCCGCTGAGCCTTCCGGGTGCACCGCACGACGACAAGGGTACCCGTGCAGGGCGAGAAGCGGTCCCAGCAGGGATTTTCCCCGGCCCCCGCCCTCGGGGGAGAATGGCCCCCGATGCGGCGGCCACTCCTCGCCCTGGCCGTGGTGACGACAGCGGCGGTGACGGCACCGGCCCCCCCGTCCGGCTCCGAGGCGCAGCCGGCGAACCCGGGCCCCGTGCCCGTGGTGGTCATCGAGGGACGAGGATTCGGCCACGGGGTGGGCATGGCCCAGGACGGTGCTTACTGGATGGGCCGAGACGGCGCCTCGACCGCCCAGATCCTGAACCACTTCTATCCGGGCACGAAGCTGGGCAGGGCAGGCGGTCAGGTCGCCGTGACCGTGCTGGCGGCAGCCGGCGGGGCCGTCGTCTCGTTCCCGGGGGGAGGCGAGGTGCGCGACGCCAGAGACGGTGGCCAGTCGCCCGGGTTCCCCCTGCGGGTCCCGGGCGGGGGCGTGGTGCACCTTCGCTTCGACGGGCGCCGCTACACGGCCGACCTCGTCGGCCGGGGCACGGCGGCGCCGTCGGACACCTCGCTCCAAGGTGCCGTGCTGGCGGCCAGCTCGAGGCCGGTGGAGTCCGCCCAGCTCCCGCCCCTGCTGCCGCCCGCTCCGCCGGTCACGCTCCCCCCTCCCCCAGCGCCCCTGCCCCTGCC
>JALYHF010000225.1 GCA_030776745.1 Actinomycetota bacterium
GTGGTGAGGTCCGACCGCGGCCGCTTCGAGGTCGTCGCCATCGGCGCCAACCGCTCGGTGGACCGCCTGGTGGCCCAGGCCGACGAGCTCCGGCCGGCGGTTGTGGCCATCGCCGACGACTCCCTGGCCTCCCAGCTCGAGGCTCGGCTGCCGGCCGGTACCGAGGTCAGGGCCGGCTCGGAGGCACTGGCGTCCATCGCCACGTCCGCCGACGTGGTGGTCAACGGGGTGGTCGGGTTCTCGGGGCTTCCCGTCACCCTGGCCGCCCTGGGATCGGGGCGACGGCTGGCCCTGGCCAACAAGGAGTCCTTGATCGCCGGCGGACCGGTGGTGCAGGCGGTGCGAGCCACGCCCGGAGCGGAGATCATCCCCGTCGACTCCGAGCACTGCGCCGTGCACCAGTGCCTGAGGGCCGGCGCCGGCACCGCCGAGGTCCGCCGGATCGTCCTCACCGCCAGCGGGGGGCCGTTCCGGGGCCGGACGGCCGAGGAGCTTTCCTCGGTCACCGTGGAGGAGGCCCTCGCCCATCCCACCTGGAGCATGGGGCCCAAGATCACCGTGGACTCGTCGACGCTGATGAACAAAGGCCTCGAGGTGATCGAGGCCCACGAGCTGTTCGGCGTGGACTACGCCGCCATCGAGGTCCTCGTCCACCGCCAGTCCGTGGTCCACTCCATGGTCGAGTTCTCCGACGGGGCCACGGTGGCCCAGCTGTCGATGCCCGACATGCGCCTTCCCATCGGCTACGCGCTGTGCTATCCGGACCGTCTCCCCGTCCCGTTCGGGGCCATGGACTGGTCCCAGCTCCACCGCCTCGACTTCGACCGTCCGGACGGTCGGACCTTCCGCTGCCTCGAGCTGGCCTACGAGGCCGGGCGGCTCGGGGGGACGGCGCCCGCCGCCCTCAACGCCGCCAACGAGGTGGCGGTGGCCGCCTTCCTCGACGGCTCCATCCGGTGGGTGGCCATCGCCGAGGTCATCGAGGAATGCCTCACCGGCTGGGAGGGAACCAAGGCGCACAGCGTCGACGTTGTCCTGGAGGCGGATCACACCGGCCGCCGGCGGGCTCGCCAAGCGGTGGAACGGAGAACGGTAGCGGCATGACCCAACACGTCCGAGCAGAGGCGCCGCCAGCGCCAGGCGCCGACGGCCCGGCCCGTGCCTCCGGGCCGGCCGACCCCACGCCCGAGGAGCAGAGGGCGGCGCTGCTCCGACTCCTGCTCGTGGTGGGAGCCGGGATCCTGGCTGCCGTGGTGACCGGCGTGACCAAGACGGTCCTGGTGGTGGCCGCCATCATCGTGATGATCATGCTCCACGAGCTGGGGCACTTCCTGACCGCCAAGTGGGCGGGGATGAAGGTGACCGAGTACTTCCTCGGTTTCGGCCCGCGGGTCTGGTCGGTCCGCAAGGGGGAGACGGAGTACGGCGTCAAGGCCATCCCCGCGGGCGGCTACGTGAAGGTCATCGGGATGAGCAACCTCGAGCAGGTCGACCCCGCCGACGAGCCCCGCACGTACCGCCAGAAGCCGTACTGGCGCCGGCTGTCGGTGGCCGTGGCCGGTTCCGCCGTCCACTTCGTCATCGCCTTCGTGCTGCTGTTCGTGCTCTACAGCGTCACGGGGGTGTTCGACTACGACAGGCCCCGGCTGGAGGTCGGGTCCATCAGCCGGCTGGAGACCGGTCCGAGCCCGGCGCAGGAGGCCGGCCTGCGCGTGGGGGACCGCATCCTGGCCGTGGACGGCGAGACGCTGCGGTCATGGGACGATCTCCCGCCCTACATCCGGGCCCGGCCCAACCAGGAGATCACCTTCGACGTCGAGCGGGGCGGGCGGCGCCTGCAGCTCACGGCCAGGCCGATCGATCTCAGCCAGGTGGCCCTGGAGGGGACGCCGGCGCGCCGGCCCTCCGAGCCCATGGGCTTCGTCGGTATCGGCCCCGCCTTCGAGGTGGACAAGGTCGGCCCCGTCGCCGCCCTCGGCAAGGCCGCATCCGGTGTGGGCCGGGCCAGCGTCGAGACGGTGAAGGCCCTCGGCGACATCTTCTCGGCCGACGGGGCGTCGTCCTATGGCCGCCAGCTCCTCGGTCGCGACCCGGACCGCCCCGAAGCCGAGCAGCCTCGCTTCTTGTCCCCCGTGGGCTTCGTCCGCGTGGCATCCCAGGCGGCGGACACGGGGTGGCGCGAGGTCCTGGTGCTGCTCTTGAGCATCAACGTCTTCGTCGGCATCTTCAACATGATCCCCCTGTTGCCGCTCGACGGCGGGCACGTGGCCATCGCCACCTACGAGCGGCTGCGGTCCCGTAAGGGCCGGCGCTACCACGCCGACGTGGCCAAGGCCATGCCCGTCTACTACATGGTGTTCATGCTGATCGTCTTCCTCGGCGTGACCTCGCTGTACCTCGACATCGTCCGGCCGATAGGCAACCCGTTCCAGTAGATCGGGCGCCGCGCTCGGTCGGTACCCTGAGGGGGAGATGACCACCGCACGCAGGAGGACGCGCAGGATCGACGTCGGTGGCGTGCCCGTCGGTGGAGGCGCCCCCGTCAGCGTGCAGTCGATGACCACCACCAAGACGGCGGACGTCGACGGCACCTTGGCCCAGGTCTACGCCCTCGCCGCCGCCGGGGCCGACATCGTGCGGTGCACCTGCAACCGCCAGGACGCGGCGGAGGGGTTGGCCCGCATCATCCCCCGCTCCCCGGTGCCCGTGGTCGCCGACGTCCACAACGATCACCGCATGGGCCTGGCTGCCCTGGAGGCAGGCGTGCACTGCCTGCGGCTCAACCCCGGGAACATCCGCAATCCCACTCACATCAAGCTCATCGCCACCGAGGCCCGGGACCGGCGGGTCCCGGTCCGGATCGGTGTCAACGCCGGCTCCCTCGACCCCAAGCTCTACGAGAAGTACGGGCGGGCCACCCCGGAGGCGCTGGTCGAGTCGGCCCAAAAGGAGCTGTCCTACTTCTCCGAGGTGGGCTTCGAGGACGTGAAGATCTCGGTGAAGGCCTCCAGCGTGCCGCTGATGATCGAGGCCTACCGGATGCTGTCGGACACCGTCGACCACCCGCTCCACCTGGGTGTCACCGAGGCCGGCCCCCCGCCGGCCGGGCTGATCAAGAGCACGGCAGGCATCGCCACCCTGCTGGCCGAGGGCATCGGCGACACCATCCGCTACTCCCTCACGGCGGATCCCGTGGAGGAGGCGCGGGCCGGCCGGCAACTGCTGGAGGCGATGGGCCTGCGGGAGCGAAAGGGCGTGGACCTCATCGCCTGCCCCTCCTGCGGACGGGCCGAGATCGACGTGATCGAGGTGGCCAAGCGGGCCCAGGTGGCGCTCGAGGCCGAGAGCCTGCCCATCCAGGTGGCCGTGATGGGATGCGTGGTGAACGGGCCGGGCGAGGCCCGAGAGGCCGACATCGGCATCGCCGCCGGGCGCCGGCGAGGGCATCTCTTCGTGAAGGGCAAGGTGGTCCGCGTCGTTCCCGAGGAGGAGATGGTGGATTCCCTTCTGGAGGAGGCTCGCCTGCTGGTGGCCGAAGGCGCCGAGGCCCGCCTGGCCGCTGCCGACGGCACCGCGGCAGCCGAGGCCGAGAAGGACCGCCTCGAGCTGCTCGACGTCCAGGGCCACGATGCCAACGCCAGCGAGGTGCGGGTCGACCGGGTCCGGCGGTCGATGGAGCGCGGGTAGCGAGGCCAGCGGCCGGTCAGCGCCGTCTCCCTCGCGACAGGAACGGCCGGCGCTTGGCCCGCCGTCGGACGCCGGCGGAGCCGGCGGCGAGGGCCACCAGGCCGCCGCTCACCAGGCCGGCGCCCACAGCCGCGTGGTGCAGCGC
>JALYHF010000226.1 GCA_030776745.1 Actinomycetota bacterium
CTCGCGCAACGGTGACTGCGACGCGCTCGTCGCGTTGCTCGCCCCGGACGTCGTGCTCCGAGCCGACTCCGTGGCCGTGAGGACGGGTTCGCCGGAAGAGGTCCGGGGCGCCACGGCCATTGCTGGCACGTTCTCGGGTCGTGCCCTCGGTGCACAACCAGCGCTCATCGAGGAGCTGTCGGTGTCGTGTGGGCTGTGGCCGGACGACCCAAGGTCGCATGGGACTTCACGATCATGGGCGGCAAGATCGTCGACGTACCCCCACCTCACCGAGCTGACCCTGTCCCACCGGCGGGCTCTTCCGAGATCAGCACCCCACGCCGTCCGGAGCCCGTGCTAGCGACGGCGAAGCCTTCTCAGGCCGTCGCGCAAGCGAACCTTCACCGTGTGCTCGGAGAGGTTGAGGAAGGCGGCCACCTCGGGATAGGTCATTTGGCCCAAGTGGGCGAGGTCGATGATCACACGCTCGTCTGCCATGGCCAGCTCGCCGATGGTGGTGGGCGCGGCATCGCCACTCTCGTCGCCGGCTGCCGAAGTCGCAGGCCGGTCATTCTCTGAACTGCTGAGGTTGTCCTCCAGCTCGACGCAGCGCCGGTGAGCCTGCTTGAGGAGGTAGGCCCGAAGGGACTCCTGGGCAAGGTCCACCGACTCCCAGCGGCGGTACAAGTCCACGAAGATGTCCTGGACCACCAGCCGGGCTAGCGGTTCACTCTGTAGAACGCCGGTTGCAAATAGATGCACGGCTGGGGCGTGGCGCTGATAGAGCTGGCGTAGAGCTTCTTCTGCCAAGTCGGGCTCGTCGTGTGCCAGTTGTTTCAGCAGGGCCTCCTCCAGCGAGGACGGCTCGCCATCAGGGGCCGTCACGTCCTCCAGATCCATAAGCCATCTCACCTTGAGAGTTCTCGATCTATGTATGCTCGGCTCTGGAACGGATACCCCGCTTGCCATCCCGCGTTTTCCCCTATGCAGAATGAAGTCGACCGCTTGTCGACTCCTCGGTTGCTAGAGGATCCCTGAAACGGTCGCCAATCACTCGCATGCCGGTGCGATGCCCATTCAGCACGGAAGATTCGCCAACAATAGACCCGGAAGGCTCGCCATCAGGCTCATCAAGATCAAGGTCCTGTTGCGACCGGAACATTCCGAACCGGCGCCGGTACTCCGTTGGTGAAACGCCCAGGGTCTGCACGAAGACCCGCCGGAGGGTCTCTCCGCTGCCGAAGCCACAGTCAGCGGCAATCAGCTCCACTGGTAGCTTGCTCTCTTCGAGGCGCCGGCGTGCAGTCTCAAGGCGGACTTGTTCGACGTAACGGGCCGGGGATAGCCCGACCTCTGCCCCAAACACACGGGCGAAGTGGCGGGGGCTCATATGGACCTGCCGTGCGAGCGCCCCCAGCGACAGGTCGGCCTCAGGATGATCGGCGATGAACTGCTGGAGCTCACGGATGGGATGGCGGTCGGCCAGCTGCGTCGAGAGTTGGGTACTGAACTGCGCTTGGTTCCCAGTACGACGGAGAAAGAGGACAAGTGAGCGCGCCACGACTCGTGCCGCTTCGGAGCCGAGGTCTTCCTCGACGAGCGCGAGGAGCAGGTCAAGGCTTGCTGCCACGCCGGCTGACGTCCAGGTATCTCCATCGCGAGTGAAGATGGGGTCGGTATTGAGCAGGACTGCGGGATAGCGACTTGCGAGAAGGGGGCCGTAGCTCCAGTGAGTGGTTGCTTGCTTGTGGTCGAGGAGCCCGGCGGCAGCGAGGATGAACGCGCCAGTGCACAAGCTCGCCAGACGGCGGGCGTTCGTCGCTGCGTCTCTTATCGCACACACGAACTCGGTGTGCTCGCTGGCGGCCACGGCGTATTGCCCTCCGGGAACGATCAGCGTGTCGATCGGCCGCGGGCAGTCGGCAAGCAGGGCCGACGAAGTGATCTCGAGGCCCCCCGACACCGGCAGTGGGCCTCCGTCGAGCGTGGCCACCTGGGCCTGAAACTCGGGCGGGCGACCATGCTCGACCAGCCAGAAGTTCACCCAGTCGAAGACATCCACAACACCAAACAGCTCTAGCCCCAAGACTCCTGGGTGGCCCACGATCACGACATCGCGCACGATCGATGAGTCTAGGGAGGCGTGGTGACGCGTCGCAATGACGATGTGCCCACAGATCTGGACATGACAGCGGGGGACCTACGGCGGTTGCCCAAAGAGCGCAAACCGGATTACGGGCAGGCCCAGCCCGCAGCTCCACGTCGGGCCTGAGGGAGAGCGCGCCCACGCATGCTCGTCTGAGAGACATGGACCCGAGGACCTACAGAGAATGGCGTGCCCAGTACGTTCTCGTGAGAGTTCGTTGAGGATGGGGGGCGTGTGAGCGTATGATGAGGTGCTCCCCGTTCCAGGCCTAGCCTGTCGGCCAGCCAGGCCAGAGCGGTGGGCGCTGACTGCGCGGGGCGCGGCGTCCTCTACACCGCGAGGCGCGACCGGCGTCTTTCTCGGTTCCCCCTCGACGTCACGCCAACGCGACTGTAGGGTATTTTCGACCTAGTTCCCGGTCGGCGACCCATGGAATACGGCTCTGAACCGGGCAGAGCGAACCGGGAGCAGCGATGGAGGCGAGGGACCACGAGCGCATCAGCGAGGCTCTCGGCGCCTATGTGCTTGGGGCCTTGGACCCCAAAGAGCGCAAGGAGGTCGAGGGTCACGTCGGGACCTGCCCCACGTGTCAGGAGGAGGTCACGGGCCTGGAGGAGGCCGTATCGATCTTGCACAGTCGCTTCCGGTCACCACCTGCCGAGCTCTGGACTCGCATCACCTCTCGCTTGAGGGAAACTCCCAACGCATCGTAGGCATGAAGAGTCGCCACTCCGGCACCGCACCGCAGCGGGGCGGAACGACCGGCTGGCCCGCTCGCCCAGTGCGGTCGAACGGCACACGGTGTACATCAATACCGCCCCCTAGATCACATGGACACGTTGTAGCCGGCGCTGCGAATCGCTCGTGAGGGACCGCCGCCCATGGACCAGGGCGTGGTTGTCGGCGATGACGATGTCACCCTTGCGCCAGGCATGTGCATAACACACCTCGGGCCGGTAAAGACGCGCTTTCATGTCAGCAATGAAGTCCGTTTCTCGCTCCGTGCTGAGGCCGGCGATCTCGAGAAAGAGCGGGTTGAGGAAGGCTTCCGAATCCAAAGGCTCAGCATATCGCAGCGTGGTCAAACGGCTCCTGGGGTGGACCGACACCAACGGGTGGGTGACGCGACCGCCGTAATGCTCCACTTTCTCGGTGTTGTAGGTGATCCGGATCTGCTCCCAAGAATGACGCCGCTCCGGCGTAGCCTGCTGAAAAACCTGGGTCGTATCGGAGAACAGCGTCTCCCCTCCTTCACCCTGCTCAGCGGCTTCGATACACTGAAAAAAGATATAGCTAGGAGTGACTGCCGCGAAGGCGCCATCCCAGTGGAACGGGACCTCACCCCGAGTAAAGAGGTAGTTCCGCGGCTGCTGATGGACCTCCAAGTTGAGAACCGGCCCGAAATCCCACAGAAGAAGTTGGCCCCACAAGCTAGAATAGTCGGCCAAGTCGAGTACGGAGAACCCTCGGAGCACGAGCAGTCGTGCATCAGTGGTCCACTCCGCGAGCATGGTAGCGCTGAGCTTTGTCAAGTCTGCCCCGATATCGGGAGCTTCGACGAGCAGCCCGAACGGCGCTAATGGAGTGCAACGTAGGGAGTCACACAGGGAATCGCCGCGCCTGGCCATGGGTGTCGGGCCTCCTTCCCTTGATCGTAGGAGCAAGGAAGTGGCTTGGGCGATTGTTTCGCCAAATCAGAGACGCTCCCATCTGCTCGGCGTCGGCGCGCTTGAGAAGGATGAATTCGTCACCGTGATCCAGCACGACGCCGTGCCAGGGCGTGAGCCAATTGTCTCGGGTATGTATCAGGTGGAACCCCACCTTCGCAGAATGACAGCGCTGAGGATGGATGGAGAGGCGCACGGCGTCAGGAAAGGTGTCAGCCATAAGTTGACTCCAGGCGTTGCTCCGCTGAATGAGTTGGTAGGCAAGCTCCTTGCACTCGGTCCGTAGCTTGTTGCGGCTACAGCCTGGTCGGAGCGCCAGCTGGTCTTCAAACACGAAGCGGTGCAACCCGTTGAAGATCCTGAGCCAGTCCGCATCCGCCCTTATGCGCTTCCGGATCTGGTCGATGGTCATGGCGAATCGACTTTCGAGCGCCTGGCGCATTTCGGCGTATGTGTCACCGCCAAAGGCGTCCTCTAGCGAGAACATGTCGAGTGAGCTGCACCCATTCTTGGTCGCCTTGGTCCACAACTCGCGACGGTACTGGCACACATTGAAGTCCGACACTCCGACGACGTCGCTGAAGACGTGACCATCGGAGCATATCGTTATCCGCGCTCCGGGAGGGTAGAGGCGGCTGACGCGGTGGCAGAAAGATTGCAAGAAACCGAGGGCGACATCCTCAGCCATGTCGGGAAGCGCGCCTAAGACCTTTTGGGGGTTTGGGGACTTCGCCGGAAAGGCTGGAAGAACGAAGTGGATGGGCTCACCCTTGTCTATGAACACATCGATCTTCGAGCGATGAACCGCGAAGCAGGTCCCGCAGGGCCGCCGGGCACAGGGGTCCGATGCAGAAGCCACGCGGCGAAAGCTGAAGAGGAGCCGGAGAACCTGGGAAGCGGCTCGGCCGGCATCACCCGGCACCATCGGGCGCCTCGTCGAGCCATGGGCGACGCTAGGTGATCTTGTCACCGGCGATCAGGGAGAGAACTCGAACCAGCGGGTGCGGCCAGCGCTGATCGTGCTGGAGAACGAGAGCTTTTCTCGCCCGAGGGAGCGCAGAGGCGGAAGCCCCCGACGAGGGTGGCGAGGGCGTCCAAGCCGGCGTCGGACGAGGCTCATGGATCGGCTCCTTTCTTGCGCGAAGTTCGGGACCGCCCGCCCAGGTGTCCGCACTTGGTGTACGAAGCCAGACACCCGAGAGATGAATCAGCGTGGATGGCAGTCGCGCGGACGGACCGCACCGCTTCGTGTTCACCGACCCGAAAGGATCACCGTCCACTGCTGACATCGATGACCGCACCGGTCACGTAGGAGGCCTCGGCCGAACACAGCCACGCGATCGTGCGAGCGACCTCTTCGGGTCGTCCCATCCGCTCCATCGGGATCAGGTGCCGGAGGCGCTCACCTCGATGCGGCTCACCACCGCTGGCGTGGATCTCCGTGGCGATCAGCCCGGGTCGTACGGCATTGACTCGGATGCCCTCCTGAGCCACTTCACGGGCAAGCCCGAGCGTCATGGTGTCGATAGCCCCTTTCGTCGCCGCATAGTCCACGTACTCGCCCGGGCTCCCGAGGCGGGAGGCCGCCGAGGAAACGTTGACGATGGCGCCCCCCGAACCCCCGTGCCGGGTCGACATCCGTCGCACCGCTTCGCCGGCGCACAGGAACGGTCCGACCGCGTTGATGGCGAACATGCGCTGGAGGCGCGCCGCCGTCATCTCGTCGACGCGGCTTCGCTGACCGACGACGCCCGCATTGTTCACCAGTGCCCGGATCGGGCCCAAGCTGTCAGCCGCGACGAACAACGAGGCCACCGCTACCCCCGCCACGTCGAGCAGCCTTCACCGGCCGAGCGCCGTCCACAAGCGCCCGAGCCCTTGGAGCCGCCCGCCGTTACCCCCGCCGTCTCCGCCGGTGCCGGGTTGCCCGGGAGCTCACGTGTCCTGTTCGCCGACTCCCGTGGCGATCTCGCCTTGGCGGAGCTTGCCGCCGGCGTGCTCGTCGAGCGGTGGCGTGGGCATGCCGGCGCCCTTGCGCAGCCCGGCGAGGAACTCGGCGATGGCGTCCGTCGCCGTCCGAGAGGGCTGCCACCCCAGCTCGGAGCTGGCCTTCGCCGTGTCCATGACCGGCAGGCTCAGCGCCAGGTCGACCAGCATGGGGCTGGCCGGCACGAGATGGAGCCGCCAGGCGGCCCCGACGGCGTGGCGCAACGGCCCGGCCGGCACCTTCACCGGTCGGGCGCCCAGCAGCTCGCCGAGGGTCTTGGGATCGATGACGGGCGCCGCCGCGATGTTGAACGCTCCCCTCGCCGTCCCGACGACGGCCGCCCGGTAGGCATGGGCGGCGTCGACGGTGTGCAACGCCTGGAAGCGCAGCCCAGGGACGTCGGGGATCACCGGCAGCAGGGTCGGGCGCACGAGGGAGTTGGGCAACAAGGGCCCGGCGAAGAGCCGACGCTGCTCCGAGGCCGACTCCTGCTTGAAGATGAAGCCGGGTCGCAGGCGCACGATCCGCATGTCGGGATGGCCGAGCTCGAAGGTGTCCAGGACCCGCTCCACGTAGGACTTCTCGCGGCCGTAGGCGGCGGTGGGCAGCGCGTGGGTGGGCCAGGTCTCGTCCACCGGCCGCTCGTCCGTCCCCGGCGAGTAGGCGCCCACCGAGGAGGCGTGGATCAAGGCGGGAACGCCGGCCTCCGCTGCCGCCTCGAAGACGCGGATGCTGCCCAGCACGTTGTTGCGCCACGTCGCCACCGGGTCGTGGGTGGGCTGGAAGATCCACGCCAGGTGCACCACCACGTCGGCGCCGTCGAAGTGGGCCACGAGGTCGTCCTCGGTGACGTCGGCTCGGGCCCACGTGGTCTTCGGGGGGGTCCAGCTCGGGACCCGCCGCGCCAGCCCGATGATGGAGGTGACGCTGGGATCCTCACCGAGGACCTCGACGAGGCTCGTGCCGACGTTGCCGGTGGCGCCGGTTATGACAACGCGCATGGCATCCTCCCCCTCTGCGCCCTCCGGACCTGGACAGGGCAACCATTCTCGAGCGCAGGTGGTGCCTCCAGCCTACCGTCGCCCTCCCCTCAGGCTGCTCTGGACCGGCCTCGCCCGGCCAGAGGACGCCGGCGGGGCCGACGCCATCAGATCTCGCGGCCCTCGACGGTCGTGATGGTGCCGGAGGGGTCGAGCCGGCGCACCCTGCGGTTGTACACGTCGACCACGTACACCACACCGCCGTGCACGGCCACGTCTCCAGGATAGATCTGCGCCTCTGTGGCCGGCCCATCGTCGCCCGCCAGCGCGGGGGAGCCGGTCCCGGCGATGGTGGTGATGGTCCCCGCCGGGTCGACCCGGCG
>JALYHF010000227.1 GCA_030776745.1 Actinomycetota bacterium
CAAGCGATGCCGGTGGCGTTCTTCACCCGGACTCGCACCGGCGCCCTGGTCAGCCGGCTCAACAACGACGTCATCGGGGCCCAGCGGGCCTTCACGTCTGCCCTCTCCGGCGTGCTCACCAACGTGATCTCCCTCGGGCTCACCCTGGTGGTGATGGCCGGCCTGTCGTGGCAGATCACCCTCCTGGCACTGGTCCTCCTGCCCATCTTCGTCGTGCCCGCTCGCCGGGTGGCGCCCGGGAGGGCCACCTCGAACGGGAGGCGGCCGACCACAACGCGGCGATGACCTCACAGATGACCGAGCGGTTCTCGGCCGCCGGAGCGGTGCTGGTCAAGCTGTTCGGTCGGCCGGCCGACGAGTCTGCCGAGTTCGGTCTGCGGGCCCGTCGTGTCCGGGACATCGGGGTGCGGTCGGCCTGGCCATGGCCGTCTTCGTTCGGGCGCTGATGCTGGTGTCGGGCCTGGCCCAAGCGTTGATCTACGGCCTCGGTGGCTACCTCGCGCTTCGCGGAGACCTGGCCCCCGGCACGGTCGTGACCTTGGCCCTGTTGCTGACCCGGCTGTACTCGCCCCTCACGGCCCTGGCCACGGCGAGGTTCGACATCACGACCGCCTTGGTGAGCTTCGAGCGGGTCTTCGAGGTGCTGGACATCCACCCGCTCATCACCGAGCACGCCAACCCCAAGCGACTGCCGGACGGGCCGTTGTCGGTGGAGTTCGAGGACGTGCGCTTCGGCTACCCGGCGGCGGACAAGGTGTCGCTGGCCTCGCTCGAGGACGTCACCACCCTCGACGACCCTGACGGAGGCCCGGTGCTCCACGGCGTGTCGTTCGTGGTCGAGGCCGGCCGGACGGTGGCCCTGGTGGGCTCCTCCGGCGCCGGGAAGTCGACGCTGGCCTCGGTGGTGCCGAGGCTCTACGACGTGGACGCCGGCGCCGTGCGCATCTCGGGCGTCGACGTGCGGGAGCTGTCCTTCGACTCCCTCCGCCAGGCGGTCGGCATGGTCACCCAGGACGGGCACCTCTTCCACGACACGATCAGGGCCAACCTCCGCTACGCCCAGCCGCAGGCCGATGAGGCCGAGCTGTGGGACGCCCTGCGGCGAGCTCGCCTGGCCGACCTCGTGAGGTCGCTGCCCGACGGGCTCGACACCGTGGTGGGCGAGCGTGGCTACCGGCTCTCCGGCGGCGAACGACAGCGGCTCACCATCGCCCGCCTGCTGCTGGCCAAGCCCCGCTTGGTGATCCTCGACGAGGCCACCGCCCACCTGGACTCGGGGGTAGAGGTCGCCGTCCAGGAGGCGCTGGCCGAGGCCCTGGCCGGACGGACCGCCGTCGTGATCGCCCACCGGCTGTCCACGGTGCGCACCGCCGACCTCATCTTGGTCGTCGAAGAGGGCCGGCTGGTCGAACGCGGCACCCACGCCGAGCTGCTGGCGGCGGAGGGCCGGTACGCCGAGCTGTACCGGACCCAGTTCGACGACCCGGGCCCGCCACCACCTTCTCTCCCGGCCCTTGCCGCCCTTCCGGCCGTGCCGGTGAGCGCCGCGCCGGGGGGCTACTAGGGGCGACCTCCGAGGCCCGCCGGTCACGCCGCCGACAAGCGTCCTCGCCATGGCTCGGAGCGGCCCGTGGTCCACACCCCGGTCTGGCCGCACGTGCACCGCCAGCGCACGGCGATGCCTCCGGGGTGGGCGACCACGGCCACGATGGCGTCGGGGCCGAGGAGCACGCGAGCGCCATGGCGGGGACAGTCGACGCTGAACACCGGGACCTCCAGTCCGCTTTACAGGCCATTTGGCTTGGGGGTGGTCGTCAGGGTGAGGATCGCATACCATCGTGCCCGTGGTACACCCCCAAAGCGGCCAGAATTGGACTGAAGACGTGGCCGAGATCCCGTCGGTGCTGGGTGATTGGACGAGGGGACCAGGACCGCTCCACCGCAAGCTGGCCGACGCCCTTCGAGCCGCCATCCTCACCGGCGAGCTCGTCCCCGGTGCCAGGGTCCCGGCCGAGCGCACCTTGGCCGCCCAGCTGTCGGTGAGCAGGAGCACCGTGGTGGCGGCCTTGGACCGCCTCCGCTCCGAGGCGCTCCTGGTGAGCCGGCAGGGCAGCGGGACCAGGGTCTCCCCCGAGCTGCGCCGACCGCTGGGCGACGGCACGGTGCCGGGGGGCCGCGGCCAGGCGGTGTTCCGCCGCTTGGTCGAAGGGCCCGGCGAGCTGATCTCGCTCACCTGCGCCATCCCGCCCTGTCACCCGGCGGTGGCCGAGGCCATGGCCAGCCTCACGGCGACCGACCTGGCCGGCCCCCTGGCCCGTACCGGCTACCACCCGCTGGGGCTCCCGGAGCTCCGAACGGCGCTGGCCGAGCTCCACACGAGGGAAGGGCTCCCGACGGGGCCCGAGCAGATCCTCGTCACCACCGGGGCTCAGCAGGCCATCAACCTGTCGGCCGCCCTGTTCGTGCGTGCGGGGGACAGCGTGATCGTGGAATCGCCCGGGTTCCCGGGCGTGCTCGACGTGTTCCGGGCCAGCGGTGCCCGCCTCGTCCCTGTCCCGGTCGACGCCGAGGGGGCCCGCGTGGACGAGATCGAGCACCTGGCCGAGCGGGCGCCGGTGGCCGCGGTGTTCGTCATGCCCAGCTTCCACAACCCGGCCGGGGTGGCGATGAGCGAGAGGAGGCGCCGTCGCCTCGCTGCGCTGGCCGCCGGCCGCGGCCTCCCGGTGATCGAGGACAACGCCATGGAGCACGCCCGGCTCGGCGTCACCCCGCCGCCCCCCGTGGGGGCCATGGGCGACGGTCCGGTGGTCACCATCGGCTCGCTCAGCAAGGTGCTGTGGGGAGGTCTGCGCCTCGGATGGGTACGGGCTCCCGAGGAGCTGATCAGCCGGCTCGTGCGGGTGAAGGTGCTCCACGACCTCGGCTCCGGTGTGGTGGGTCAGCTGGTGGCGGCCCGGCTGGTGCCCCACCTGGAGGACCTGCGAGCCGAGCGCCAGGCGCAGCTGCTCGACGCCATGGCCACCCTCACCAGCCTGTTGCAGCGCCACCTCCCCGGCTGGCGCTGGGAACGACCCCATGGCGGTCCCTCCCTCTGGGTTCGCCTGCCCTGGGGCGACACCGACACCTTCGCCCAGGTGGCGCTGCGCCATGGCGTGGAGCTCGTGCCCGGCAGCGCCATGACGCCCGACGACGCCCACCGGGACCACATGCGCGTGCCGTTCGTCTTCGGCGACGAGCAGACCGAGACGCTGGTGAGCCGTCTGGCCGCCGCCTGGGCCGCCTACGCTCCGAGCGAGCCGTTCGAGCGAGAGCCGGTCGGCGTCGTGGTCTGACCAGGTCGAGCGAGCAGTCCGGGGAGAAGCCCGATCACGACCTCCGCACGGCGGCGACCAGCGCGTCGACGGGGGGCCGGTCCGCCGGTCCGCGCGACCGGAAGAGGTACACCAGGCGCCCGTCCCGGCCCACGACGACGTCACCGCCGAGCTGGAGGGTGTCCTCCGTGGGTCGCCGGGGACGCCGCCCTCGGGCCAGGAGCTGGGCGTAGCGACGCAGCGTGGCCGGGCCCCACACCCGCCACCAGGGGCCCCGCCCGAACCCGAAGGCGCGGTAGGCGGCGCGGTCCTCGTCGCTGAGAACGGGATAGGCAAGGCCGAGGCGAGCCCGGAGGCCGCGCAGGTTCCGCTGGCCGGTGAAGGTCACCAGGGCCACCTCGGCGTCGCCCAGCTCGTCGAGCCGCTCGCCCACGGCGACGGCGTGCTCCTGACAGGACAGTCAGGCGAGGTGGCGGTGGAAGACCAGGACGACGGGCCGGCCGTGCCGTTCGGCCAGCCGCCATCGGCCGCCTTCGTGGTCGGGCAGGTCCAGGTCCGGCGCAGGATCGCCGACGTCGACGGGCATGGGGGAAGCATGACATCTCCTGCCTTGGGCGTGGCACCGTGGAGCAGGTCGGCCACGAGGAGGAGCTCGTCGCTCGGGCCCAGCAGGCGCAGCTTCAGCTGCTTGATCCGGCGTTCACCACGAGCACCCGGGCCGGGGGAGATGCCGACCGGGCCATGGCCGTGGCGGAACGCGGGCCGCCCTACGCCCTAGGTCGGGCGGACCGGGATGACCGTGCTGATGCCGGTGATCTCCAAGACCCGGCGTACCGCTGGGGAAGGCCCGGACAGGTTGAGCTCACCACCCCTGTCGCCCAGCTTCCTCGAGGCCATGACGATGGCGGACAGCCCCGACGAGTCGATGAAGCTCAGCCGGCTCAGCTCGAGGACCACCGCCGAGGTGCCGGGCTCGGCGATGACCTCCTCGAGCCGTTCCTGCAACGCCGGCGCCGTGTACATGTCCAGCTCGCCGGCGAGGCAGACGAGGACCTCGCCGTTCTCCTGGATGCTCTCCACGGTGAGGTCCAGGGGCCGGGTCGTGGGGGTCACGCCTGCGACTCCTCGCTCTGCGTCGGCGTCCCGGGCCGCGGCGCGCCGAGGAACTTCCGATCCATCCTCCAGCGGCTGCTGCTCAACCGGTGGCCAAACGGTACAAGGCGGCGGCGCCCTCGGCAACGGGTCGGGGGCCACCGAGCCGGGTTCCGGAGCGGTCGAGCGGCGGGTGGGCGAGGGTAGCGTGAGCGGATGCCGGACCGGGCCCGCACCTTCCGCTCGCTGCGGAGCCGCAACTACCGCCTGTACTTCGTCGGTCAGCTCTTCTCGCTGACCGGCACGTGGGTCCAGACCGTCGCGCAAGGGTGGCTGGTGCTGCGTCTCACCGACGACAGCGGCTTCGCCCTCGGGCTGGTCACGGCCCTGCAGTTCGTGCCCCTCCTGCTCGCCGGGCCCTGGGGCGGGGTGGTGGCCGACCGCTTCGACAAGCGTTCGGTCCTGATGGCCACCCAGTCGGCGATGGCGGCCGTCGCCGGCGCCTTGGCCGTGCTTACTGTCGCCGGGGTCGTGGAGCTGTGGATGGTGTACCTGGCGGCGCTGCTCACCGGCGCCGCCACCGCCGTCGACAGCCCCACCCGCCAGGCCTTCGTGGTGGAGATGGTCGGCCCCTCCGACCTGCCCAACGCCATCGGGCTCAACAGCGCCCTGTTCAACGCCGCCCGGGTCCTGGGGCCGGCGGTGGCTGCGATCGTGATCCGCCTCGCCGACGTGGGGCCGTGCTTCGCCATCAACGCCTTGTCGTTCCTGGCCGTGCTGGCTGGCTTGTGGCGGATGCGCTCCGAGGAGCTGGTGCGCCAGCCGCACCTGGCCTCGGCCAAGGGGCAGGTGCGCGCCGGTTTGGCCTACGTGTGGGGGACCCCCGTCCTCCGCTCCACCCTGCTGCTCGTGGCGGTGGTCGGCACGCTCGGGCTGAACTCCACCGTCGTCCTGCCGCTGCTGGCCAAGGTCAGCTTTCGGGGAGACGCCGGCACCTACGCCCTCCTCACCTCGTCGATGGGCCTGGGCTCGCTGGCCGGGGCCCTGGTCACGGCCGGGCACTCCCGCCCGAGCCGGCGCCTCCTGGTGGGGGCGTGCCTGGCCTTCGGCGCGCTGCTGGCGGCCTCGGCCGCCGCTCCTGGCCTGGCGCTGGCCGTTCCCCTGCTGGCCCTCACCGGGGCCGCCGGCATCACCTTCATGACCACGGCCAACTCCACCCTCCAGCTGGCGTCCGACGCCGCCATGCGGGGCCGGGTCATGGCCCTGTACCTCCTGGTCTTCCTGGGCAGCACGCCGATCGGGGGGCCGCTGGTGGGACTGGTCTCGGAGTACCTCGGCCCCCGGTTCGGCCTGGGTCTGGGCGGCGTGGCCTGCGTGCTGGTCGCGCTGCGGGCCGCCACGAGGGATGGGGGCGACCCCGGGGAGGAGAGGCGTCTGCGGGACGCCGGGCTCGTGTCCCCCACCGAGCCGGCGGCGGCGTGAGCAGAGGGCCGGGACGGAGACTGACCAGGAACCAAGTGTCGAGGCCGGGCAGGCGAGAAGGGAGCCGGGAAGATGCAGCCGACCGATCGGATGGAGGAGCTGAGCCGACAGAGCAGGTGGGAGTTCTCGGACCTGCGGGCGCTGTTCCTGAGCTGCACGCTGAAGCGCTCCCCCGGCCAGTCGCACACCGAAGGGCTGGCCGCCATCTCGATGGGGATCATGCGCCGCAACGGGGTGAGCGTCGATCTGGTCCGGGCCGTGGACCACGACATCCCCGCCGGGGTCTACCCCGACATGACCGAGCACGGCTGGCCCCGCGACGACTGGCCGGCGATCTTCGAGCAGGTGCAGGCGGCCGACATCCTCGTGCTGTGCTCACCGATCTGGCTGGGCGAGAAGTCCTCGGTGTGCACCAAGGTCATCGAGCGGCTCTACGGCAACTCGAGCCTGCTCAACGAGGCCGGCCAGTACGCCTACTACGGGCGGGTGGCCGGCTGTCTCATCACCGGCAACGAGGACGGCATCAAGCACTGCGCCATGAGCATCCTCTACTCCTTGCAGCACCTCGGCTACCTGATCCCCCCCCAAGCCGATGCGGGCTGGGTGGGCGAGGCCGGGCCGGGCCCGTCGTACCTCGACCCCCGGCTCGGGCGGCCCGGAGAACGACTTCACCAACCGCAACACCACCTTCATGACCTGGAACCTGCTGCACCTGGCCCGCACGCTCAAAGACGCCGGCGGCATACCGGCCCACGGCAACCAGCGCTCGGAGTGGGACGCCGGCTGTCGGTTCGACTTCGAGAACCCCGAACACCGCTGAGGGGTGAGCTTGGGAAGATTCGGGACCGCGCCCGCCGGCGAGCTCCCTCAGCCCGTGTTCCGCAGGCCC
The DNA here is from genome assembly GCA_030776745.1 of Actinomycetota bacterium. Classification (GTDB taxonomy): domain Bacteria; phylum Actinomycetota; class Acidimicrobiia; order Acidimicrobiales; genus JALYHF01. The sequence goes on from JALYHF010000227.1 coordinate 6,775, forward strand.
GTGGCGATGCCGTTGACGGTGAGGAGGAGGGCCCGGCGCAGCACCGGATCGGGCTCGGTGGCCTCCCGCGACCGAGCCAGCAGGACGACCTGGAGCTGGCTGATGGGGTCGAGATAGGGCACCCGCACCTCGAGGGTGCGGCGCAGCGACGGGTGGCGCTCGAGCAGCCGCTCCTCCCCCGTCACCTCCAGCACCTGCTCCACCGTGCGCCGGTGTTCATCGGCGATCACGTCGAAGAGGTAGTGCAGCGAGGGGTCCACGAGGCGCTCGACGTAGCGGCGGGCGATGGCCAGGTCGGTCTTGAACAGGACCATCTCGACGTTGGAGAGCAACGACCGGAAGAAGGCCCACGAGTGGTGCATCTCCCGCAGATCCTGGGAGAAGCCCGCCTCCCTGGCGTGCTCGAGGCCGCTGCCCACGCCGAACCAGCCGGGAACGATCTGGCGCGACTGGGTCCACCCGAACACCCATGGGATGGCCCGCAGGTCGGCCAGGCCCTGGCCGCGCCGGTTCCCACGACGGGCCGGGCGGGAGCCGATGTTCAAGTCGGCCAGCTCCTCGACCGGGGTCGACGACACGAAGTACTCCACCAATCCGGGGTCGTCGACCAGGCGCCGGTAGGTGGTGAAGGCGGCCTTCGAGACGCAGCCCATCACCTCGTCCCACCGGGCCATGGCCGCCGCCGGCTGGCGGGCCTCCCGGTGAAGCAGCGACGCCTCGAGGACGGCGGCTACCGCCAGCTCGAGGTTCCGGCGAGCCAGCACCGGAAGCCCGTACTTGTCCGAGATCACCTCCCCCTGCTCGGTGATCTTGATCGACCCCGCCAACACGCCGGGCGGCTGGGCCAGGATGGCCTCGCTGGTGGGACCGCCCCCCCGGCCCACGGTGCCTCCTCGTCCGTGGAAGAGGCGCAGGGTCACCCCCTGGGCCCGGGCCCGGTCCCGCAGCTCGCGCTGGGCCCGGTGGATCTCCCACAGGGCGGTGGCGAGCCCCCCGTCCTTGTTGGAGTCCGAGTAGCCGACCATGACCTCCTGGACGTCGTCCCGGAGCGAGAGCAGGAGGCGGTAGCACGGGTCGGCCAGCAGCTCGCCCAGGATCTCGCCCGATCGGCGGAGCTCGTCGATCGTCTCGAACAGCGGCACGAACCCGATGCGGGCCACCCCGGCGTGCACGTCCACCAGACCCGCCTCCCGGGCCAGCACCACCGCGGCGAGGACGTCGTCGGCGCCACCGGTCATCGAGATGATCCAGCTCTCGATGACCTCGTCGCCGTACCGGTCCAGCGCCGTGCGGACCATGTCGAAGACGGCCATCGTGTCGCCCGCCGCCCCCTCCAAGCGTGTGGTCGGGGCCGTGAGGGTCCGGCGACCGGCCAGCTCGGCCGACAGGGCCCGGGCCCGCTCGGACCGGGAGAGCCTGGCGTAGGGCACGGCGTCGCCCTCGGCCCGCTCGAACAGGGCGGCCACCGTCTCGTGATGGCGTTCGGCGTGCTCTCGCACGTCCATGGTGGCCAGCGGCAGCCCGCAGGCCGCCGCCGGCCGCAACAACCGGTCCACCACGCCGTGCGCCACCAACTCACCCCGGTTCTGCACCAGCGACGTCCGCATCACCTCGAGGTCGTCCAGCACCTCCTGGGTGGACTCGTAGCACCGGTGGCCTCGTCGCCCCAGCCCGCCGTCGGCCACCCACCGTCTGGTGTCCAAGAGGCGCTGGCGGATGTAGGAGCACTTCAGCCGGTACGGCTCCTTGGCGTTGAGCCGGGCGTAGCGCTCGTAGACCTCGGGGAACCGGGCCCGGTCGGCCACCAGGCTCTCCTCCAGCTCGGCGGAGATGGCGACGATCTCCGTGGACGAGCTCAGGGCAGCCACGAGCTCCTCCACGCCGGCGAGGAGGTTCGCAAGGGAGTGGTCGTGCTGCAGGCGGAGGACCTCGAGGGTCACCTCGGGGGTGATGTGGGGGTTGCCGTCGCGATCCCCGCCCACCCAGGTGCCGAAGCGGAGGGGGCGGGCCCGGGGAGACAGCTCGACGCCGAGGGCGCCGAGCTGGGTCACCAGGTCCTCCAGCAGGTCGGGGAGCACCTCGGCGAAGACGCCGTCGAGGTGGAAGACGGCGGAGGCCGCCTCCTCGAGGGGATGCGGGCGCTCCCACCGCAGCTCGTCGGTCTGCCAGAGCAGGTCGATGACCTCGGCCAGGCGCCGGTCGTGGCGCGCCCGGGCCTCGGGCGACGCCCGCGGGTCCGACCGCCGCTCCAACAGCTCCGCCACTCGGCGGCGCTTGATCAGGGTCGAGCGCCGGGCCGACTCGGTGGGATGGGCGGTGAAGACGGGGCGCAGCTCCAGACCCCGGACGGCGGCGTCGACCTCCTCGAGGGGCACGCCGGCCTCGGCGATGGCCTTCACCGTCGCCTCCAGGGACGCTTGCTCGTCCTCGGAGCGAACGGCCAGCTCGTCGGCTCGATGCACCTGCTCGGCGATGTTGGCCAGATGGAAGTAGGCCGAGAAGGCGCGGACCAGCGAGATCGCCGTCGGCAGGTCGGTGCTGGTGAGCAGCTCGTCCACCTGGGCCGCCGCCGCTCCGCCACCCGAGGTCCGGGCCGCCTTGGTGAGGGCCCGCACCCGCTCCACCAGCTCGAACAGCGCCGCCCCCTCCTGGCGGAGGAGGGACTCGCCCAGGAGCCCACCGAGCAGGCGGATGTCGGCCCGGAGAGCCGGGTCGGGCGGAGGCTGGAGGTCGTTCTCGGGCACCGGCCGCGAGGGTAGCCACCGCCCGGCCCACCGGCGCTGTGAGACCGTCCGACCCGCGCTCGTCTCTCGCCGACGGGCTCCGGTCGGCGAGACGACGACGGCGCTCAGACCATGAACTGGTCGTGGCGAGCGTAGAGCTCGGCCCACTCCTCCTCGCCGAGCCGGCGTCCGGTGCGGCCGATCTCCGCCAGTTCCTCGAAGTACCGCTCGCGGGGAGCACCCGGCGCGAACAGGATCAGCATCGACGCCTCGTCCTCGCTGTCGTTGGCGAAGGCGTGGACGCCACCTTCCGGTATCGAGAGGAAGTCGCCGGCGGTGGCGTCGACCCATGTGGCACCGTCGTAGAGGCGTACCGTCCCGGCCAGGACGTAGAACGACTCCGAGAAGGTCTTGTGGAAGTGGGGCCTGGGCCCTCCCGCTCGCGGCGCCATGTCCCAGCGGAACAGGCCGAAGCGGCCGGCGCACAGGGAGCCCGGAGCGACGAACCGCACCGATGCGGCCGAGCCGATATCGAGCGGGGCCACCTCGGTCGTCGGCCGGTGGACGGCGCTGACCCGCCCGGCGTCTGCTTCGTACGACACGCTGGCCTCCTCACCACGGCGCTGGCGGGGGCCCGCCGCGCCCCGGCACGGGACGACGCTACGTGCCCGCTCGCCGGCGCGGCGGCGGGCTGGCATCGCCGAGGTCACCAGCGAGGTGGTGGAGGGCGACGGCGGCAGCCGTGGCCACGTTGAGCGAGTCGACCCCCGGCGCCATGGTGATGCGGACCCGGCGGTCGGCCGCCGCCTGGGCCC
>JALYHF010000228.1 GCA_030776745.1 Actinomycetota bacterium
CGTGACTCCGCACCAGGACCGGGGGTGGAGGTGGCAGCGACTGGGGATTTTGAGTGTCCCTCCGCTCGTACCTCGGCGACTCGCGGGGCTCCCAGGCTGGGTTCCTGGCGGAGGATGGCGGCCTCGAGCTCCTGGAGCTCAGGCCCCGGGTCGAGTCCGAGTTCCTCCCGAAGCCGGTCACGCAGTGTCTTGTAGGCCCGGAGGGCGTCCGCCTGCCGGCCGGATCGGTACAAGGCGAGCATCAGGAGGCTCCACAGCCGTTCTCGTAGCGGGTGACGGGCGACGAGGGCCTCGAGCTCGCCGACGAGCTCGGTATGGCGTCCGAGACCGAGATCGGCGACGAGGCGGTCCTCGGTCGCCGCCAGCTTGAGGTCTTCGAGACGCGACGCCTCCTGGGGTGCGAAAGGCTCGAAGAGGAGGTCGGCGAGGGCCGGCCCCCGCCACAGGGCCAGAGCTTCTGTGAGCGTCGACGACGCCTCCTGGACTCTTCCGTCGCGCAAGGCCTGTCTGCCCGCCCGGCTGAGCAGCTCGAAGCGGGTGGCGTCACAGGAATCCGCAGGTAGCCGCAGGACGTATCCCGGACGCTTGGTGACGACGGTGGTCGATCCGAGCAGCTTGCGGAGGTTCGACACGTGCACCTGCAGGGCGTGGCGAGCTGTGGCGGGTGGCCGTTCTCCCCACAGGTCGTCGAGGAGCCGGTCGACGGAGAGGACCTGGCCGGGATGAAGCGCGAGCAGGGCGAGCAGGGCCCGCTGCTTGCCTGAGCTGAGGTCGATGGGGCGTCCGTCGGCGACGACGGCCAGGGGTCCGAGCACGCCAACCTCGATCTCTGTCATCGCCGGTAAGTCAACTCCGTCTCGATTGGCCGGTCGAGGGGCAGATGTCGGATTTGAGCGCCCCTTGAGCGCCGCGTGACCCGCGCCTTGAGCGCCCGCCGTCAAGCTGCTGCCAAATCGAACATCCAGGAGGACGTCATGAGCTTCGACCCTGTCCAGTACAAGACCACCACCCGCCAGCAGTGGGAAGACGCCGCCGAGGCGTGGCACCGCTGGGGCCCGACCCTCGAGACGTGGCTGGGCGAATCGACCGAGCGCATGCTCGACGCCGCCGGTGTGACCACTGGCTCTTCAGTTCTCGACGTCGCCGCCGGCGCTGGCGGGCAGACCTTGGCCGCTGCTCGTCGTACTGGTCCAGAAGGCCGCGTCGTCGCCACGGACATCTCCCCGACGATCCTCACCTACGCCAGGAAGCAGGCAGCGGAGGAGGGGCTCACCAACGTGGAGACGGTGGAGGCCGACGGCGAGCAGCTCGGTGATCTCGCCGACGGCAGCTTCGACGCGGGGATCTCGCGGCTCGGTCTGATCTACCTCCCCGACCAGGTCGGTGCCCTCCGCGGGATCCGCCAGGCATTGCGCCCCGGCGGGCGCGTCTCAGCGGTCGTCTACTCGACTCCCGACCGCAACGGCTTCTTCTCGGTGCCCGTTTCCGTCATCCGGCGCCGGGCCGGCTTGCCCGCGCCCGGACCAGGGCTGCCCGGACCGTTCAGCCTGGGCTCGCCCGGCGTGCTGGAGGAGGCGCTGGCCAGCGCCGGCTTCCGGGACGTGGCCGTGGAAGCCATCGACTCGCCGCTGCTGTTGAGCTCGGCCGCAGAGTGCCTGCGCTTCGAGAAGGAGTCGTTCGGAGCGCTCCACCAGATGCTCGCCGGCGTGCCGCAGGAGGAGCGGGAGAACGTCTGGGCGGAGGTGGAAGACGGGCTCCGGCAGTACGAGACGCCCTCCGGCTTCGTCGGTCCCTGCGAGCTGCTCGTCGGATGGGGCACCCGTTGAAGGCGACGCGCCACGACACCGGGGCGCGAAGGGGCGGTCAAACGTTCAACAAGCGAAAGGGAGGATCGTCATGCGAAGAAGAAAGGTCACAGGGATTCTGGCGGCGTTGACGGTTGCGGCGGGCGGAGTGACCGCGTGGTCGGGACTGGCGCAGGCGAATGGAACAGACAGCCACGGGCTCGCGCGCGTGGAGGAATCGAACGTCCGGGTGGAGGACCGCATCCGGATCAACGAGAAGAGCGGCTCCCGGGTGATCGTCGCCCACATCACGGTGGAACCTGGAGGCCATACTCCCTGGCACTACCACCCGGGGCCCCACATCGTCTCCGTCAAGACCGGAACCGTGGAGGTCTACGAAACGGACTGCAGTTCCACGAGTTACGGGGTCGGGGACGGATTCTTCGACCCCGGACGGACGCATCGGCCGCACATCCACACGCTGCGAAACCCCTCGCTCACGGATCGTGCCGAGGTGGTGATCACCGACATCCGGAACCGAGACGTTCGACCCACCATCGTCGCTGACCCGCAACCCGCCCCCTGCTTCTCGTAGGGGAGGCCTGCAAGAGCCACACCGAGGCGGACACCGCGGTGGAAAAGTCGTCAACCACTGACCAAGTTCGGAAAGAGGAAGCAACGAGTATGCAGCATCCCGGGGTACGGGGAGGGCGACGCCGTCCCTCCCCGTACCTCGGGTGCACCCCCTGCTCGAACTCGCGGCGTCGTCAGGATGGTCTGACGACGCCGTCCGGACAGGGAGACACCGGTCGTGCTCGTGCCCAGTGGAGGCCGCGAGCCGCCCAGAGGGGCACGAGCACCGGACTTGCCGTCGTCCACGGACCGGGCGCATCGAGTGCAACATTTGTTGAGCGGCCGGGAGGGCCGTGGTGGGCTCTCCCGTGGGCGCGGCTCCTCTACCGGATCTTCTACCGGATCGACCGAAACAGGCCCTGACAGGACCCCAGGAGCCAGCCTCCATGGGCGCGAAGATGCAGCTCAGACGACACAAGGGGACACCCAGCGGCACGGGGCGTCATCGGTCTCGGCTCATAACCCGAAGGTCGCGGGTTCAAATCCCGCCCCCGCCATGACATAGCTCCAACCGGGCGAGGACGCGTTCCTGCCCGGTTGGGGCTTGCTTTTCGTAGCGGAGGCTGATGGCCGAACCGAGCAGTTCGAGGCTAGCCACCCGCCGCCGCCGCGCCGCCGCTTCGCCCGGCTACTTGACCCGTTACCTACAGGGTGTGGAAGCTCAGGCCGCGGGTCAGCGCCGTGCCTGCCCTCGAGCGCGGTTTCGCGGGGCGGCTCACTCGGGCCGAAGAGCTCCGTCACGATGAGGAATCGACGTGATAGCGAGGGGGCATGGACGACTTCCCCCGACCCTCCCGCGACCGGCCCAAGATGCCCGACGGCTACGGGGTGTCCGACAGCAGCGACGGGCTGCTCGACTGGCCCGACGTCGAAGCCCGGCTCTTGGCCGCCCCGCAGTATTGGATGGCCACGACCCGCGCAGACGGTCGACCCCACGTGGTGCCCCGCTGGGGTGTTTGGGTCCAGGGCCGGCTCTGGTACGACGGAGCGCCCACCACCATCCACGCCCGGAACCTCGCCCACAATTCGGCGTGCACCCTTCATCTCGAGGACGGCTGGCAGGCGGTGATCGTCGATGGAACGTCGCAGCCAGCCGCGCCGCCCGGACTCGACTTCGGCGCTCGCCTCGCTGCGGCGTTCGGCGACAAGTACGCAGACCGTGGCTACAAGCCCAAACCCGACGCCTGGGAGGGACCGGGCGCGGGCGGCCTAGCGGTCTTCACTCCCACCAAGGCCCTCGCGTGGTTCGATTTCCCGAGTGATGTCACGCGCTTTCGCTTCACCGCCTGAGCGGAGCGCAGCGGACGCATCCATGCGCCGGCCGCATCGAAGGCTGACGCCGACCCGGTCGCTCGCGACCTCATCGGTCGAGCGCGCTGACTCCTTACGCCCAGCCGGACACGTCGAGCGCGGCAGGGGCGATGAGCTTGTGAACGTCACGCAGCCTGAGCGGGGATCATGGTGCCGGTCGCCTCAGTCCGGGAGCCGCGACGCCAGGGCCATCTTCCAGTCCAGTGCCAGCGGCTCCACGGACAGCAGCGCTTCGACAACCTCGACTGGCGTTTCCCGGGACCACAGGGCGCGGTGAGCCGCCGTCACGGTGGCTCCCATGGGATGCGGCACGACAAGGATGGGACCGGCCACGGGGACCCGCCCGGGCTCCAGCACTCGGAGATACCAACCGCAACGGCCGCTCTGACGGAGGAGGCGGCCGATGTCACCCCGACCCCGGTGGATGGCGAGCTTGAAGCAGGGAGCGCGGGGCTGCGTCACCTCCAGTACCGCGTCACCCCAATACCACCGATCGCCGATGCAGACCTGGTCCTCGGTTCCGCCGGCGGTCGTCAGGTTCTCGCCGAAGGCGGCCGGTCCGAGCTGCTGGCCCAGCTCGGCGGCCCAGTCCGCCAGGTGCTCCGAGGGGTAGGCGTACACTGCCTTGTCGGGCCCGCCGTGCACGCTCAGATCGGCCTGTCCGTCCCCCTCCAGGTTGAGCAGATCGAGCCAGAGGTGGTCGACCGCCACCGGCAGTTTTGCGATGCCGCTGAGGATTGGCTTACCCCTGTGCTCCCCCAGATACTTGGGCTTGGCCACGTTCACCGCGACCAGCCGAATCGCGCTGTTCACAGTCCCCTATCTTGAGTGAGTGCAGTCATCGAAGTCACCTTGCTCCTCGGGCGACGCAGTCTTGCCGGCCGGTGGATGAGGGGCATCGGGCCATCTGACTGTGAGTTTGCAGGCGCTTGGGGCGACCAGGACGGCGCCTCGCCTTCTGCAACCGGCCGTTACTGCTCAAGGTGGGCGCGAAGATTCGACAGGTGGAGTCGCCAGCCAACTCGGTGCTCTTCGGCGAGATGCTGGCCGTCGGGGAGAAGGCGCCATCCGGCGTGTCGGATCTGGACGATGGTCCCCCGGTCGCTCGGAGCGAGACGGATCTCCACCTCTGTCTGAGCTGGCCAGTTCTCATCAGCCCACCTCAGTCGCAGAAGCCGAGCGGGGACAACGTCCATCACCAACCCCTTCGTAAGTACTTCCGCGCCGTCCGGTCCGACCCACCGCTCAGTGAACTGACCGCCGACCACGGGGTCGATCTCGAGGTTGCTCCACCACTGGCGACGTCGCTCGCCGTCGACAAGGGCCTGCCAGGCAGTGCTCATTGAGGCGTTGATAACGAGTTCCTCGTGCAACTCGTCGCTACCCGTCGTGTCGACCACGACGAAAGCGTAGGGAGGCGCGAGAGGCGAGACACGCGTGCGCCCCACCCTCTGCCCAACGATCGACTCCGAGGAGAGGTGGCACAAGCAAGGGTGTCCCACCCGAAGTGGAGGGAGGTGCCTCGGCACGACCGAGCAGCTCAGTCACGAAGCGGTTGCTTTGCATGAGACCGAAACCGCTGACCGAGGGAGCGGCGTTCGACTTCCGGGCCCGATCGCCGGATGACCTTCGCGAGGATCACGTCAACCCTGCGGCCGCCGGTGCATCGTCGGCCTTGGCCAGTACGATGCCGACAAGGACCAACCGTCCGAGTGCGTCCGGTGGTCGGGTCGGGGGTGCCGTCGCCAACGGTGAGATCTCCGCACGTTCCCGGGCGCCGACCACGCGTCCGTCAACCACACTCGGCCCCGCCACGACGACCAGGCGGCCAAGGCGTTCGCCCGCTTCTCACCGGGAGGACGAGCACCGTCGCGCTGGGCGAGGGCTCGGCGCCCCACGGCGTCATCGTGGGACCCGACGGTGCGCCCGTGGGTGACCGACAGCGGACTGAACGCCGTTGTCCGAGTGGACCCGGTGACCCGCCACGTTCGCCGCTTCCCGCTGCCGTCCGGCCGCCCCAACGCCAACCTCAACACCGCCGCCTTCGACAACACAGGGGTGCTGTGGTTCACCGGGCAGGCTGGTGTCTACGGGCGACTCGAGCCGGCATCGGCTCGCACGAGGTGTTCGACGCCCCCCGAGGTCGAGGTCCCTACGGGATCACGGCCACCCCTGATGGCAGCATCTTCTACGCCTCCTCGGCCGGCAACCACATCGCTCACCTCGACGTCAGGACCTCCACGCAGCGGTGATCGAGCCGCCAACGACAGCTCAAGGAGCACGCCGGGTATGGTCCGACTCCAGCGGGCGCATCTGGGTGAGCGAGTGGAACGCCGGACAGGTCGCCGTGTATGAACCGCCCACGGGCCGCTGGCGGGAGTGGCGGCTGCCCGGTTCCCGCCCCCAGGCCTATGCCGTCTACGTCGACGAGGCCGACAAGGTGTGGTTGAGCGACTTCGGCGCCAACGCCCTCGTTCGCTTCGACCCGACCGAGGAGACCTTCGAGTCCGTACCCCTGCCCAGCTCTCCGGGCAACGTCCGCCAGATCCTGGGCCGTCCCGGCGAGGTGTGGGGCGCCGAGTCGGCCGCCGACAAGCTCGTCGTCGTGCGCACCGCCTGACTGGACGCCGCGTCTGCCCAGCCGAAGCTCGGGGGGGCGATTTCCAAGGCGCCAGAGACCGCTCCCCAGCTTGGTCGGCCAACATCTCGGTCGCGAGGCCGCTCATCCCCGCCATCCGGGCCGAGGCCGTCCAGTGCTGGCGTCGCGCTGCCGGCCCACGGCCCGCCGTTGAACGCACGCCGCGGGAGGCCGGACGGGGGCCTCGGGGTAGGTTTCCGGCCATGCCGCGGCGGCGTTCGCACTGGCGTCGGTGGTGGCCCCGTCCGCGCCCCGCCGACTGCGGCCGGCCCCCTTCGCCGCTGCGGCGGTGGTCGGGACGTCTCGGGTGTACGCCGGCGCCCCCCTTCCGATCGACGGACCGGGGCGCCGGGTTCGGTGTCCTGGCGGGAACGCGGGCGTGGTGACTGCTCGGTCTCGGCGGCGCCGGCGTACCGATCGCCGGCCGCGGCTGAGCTCGTTCGAGGTGGACGAACCAGGAGGCGGGTCCACGCCCGCGCCGCGCCACCGCCACGCCCGTGACGTCGTGCGGCTGATCGGGACCGCCCTGGCCCTGCTCACCCTCGTGGTGCTGGCCTGGCTCGTCCCCGACCCGCTGGTCGGCTCCAGGGCCGGTGTCGTCACCGGTGCCGACCCGGGTACCGGCGCCGGCCGCCTGCTGGTCGCCCTGGTCCAGCTGATGGGCGCGGTGGCCGCGGTGGCCGTCGTCGCTGTCGTGCTCCGCCGCCGGCGCTTTCGGCTGCTGGCCACGCTGGTTCTCGGTGCCGTCGTGGCCGGTGTGGCCCTGGCCGTGCTCGACCGGGTGCTCGGCGAGGTGACGCCGACCCGCCTCGCGGCCAACCTGCGGCGGGAGCTCTGGCCTGTCGGCCCGGCCGTGCCCGGGCCGGCCGTCTTCGCCGGCGCGGCAGCGGTGGCGACCGCCATCGGGCCCTGGACGACGCGTCCGTGGCGGCGGGCCACCTGGCTGCTCCTCGTCGTGGCCGCGGCCGCCCGCGTGGCCGCCGGTACCGCCCTGCCCTTCGAGCTGCTGCTGGCCCTGGCCACCGGTGCGGTGGTGGGCTCGGTCCTGCTGGTGGCATTCGGCGCCCCCGACCGCCGGATCCGCCCCGAGGGGGTGGCGGAAGCCCTGGCCGCCGCCGGCAGGCCCGTGGTGTCGATCGCCGTCGCTCCCGTGCAGGGGAAGGGGTCCCGGTCGTTCGTGGCCGACGCCGCCGACGGCCGGCAGCTGTTCGTGAAGGTGCTCGGCCGGGAGGAGCGCCATGCCGACCTGCTCTACCGCGTGTACCGCTTCCTCCAGCTCCGGGGCGTCGACGACGTCCGCCGGCCCGCCACCCTGCGCCAGGCCGTCGAGCACCAGGCCCTGGTGGCGGTCATGGCGGAGAGGGCCGGTGTGCGGGTCCCCCGGGTCGAGCGGGTGGTGGAGTGCGGCGACGGCTCCGCCATGCTGGTCATGGGCCTGGTCGACGGCCGCTCGCTCGACCACGTCCCGCCCGAGGATCTCACCGACGAGGTCCTGCATCGGCTGTGGGCCGAGGTCGACGGCCTGCACCGGGCCGGCATCGCCCACCGCTCCCTGCGGTCGGCCAACGTGATGGTGGACGGAAACGGGGCGGCGTGGATCGTGGACTTCAGCTTCTCCGAGGTGGCCGCCACCCCCCGCCAGGTCGGCCTCGACGTGGCCGAGCTGCTGGCTTCGCTGTCGGCCCTGGTCGGCCCGGAACGGGCGGTGGCCGCCGCCGTGGCGGTGCTCGGGCCCCGAGGCGTGGCGCCGGCGGTTCCCCTGCTGCAACCCCTGGCCTTGTCCGCCGCCAGCCGTAGGGCCGTTCGGGCCGGGGACGGCCTGCTGGGCCGGACCCGGGCGGTGGCCGCCGCGGCCAGCGGTCAGGAGCCGACCGAGCTGGCCCGGATCGCCCGGGTGCGGCCGCGCACGCTGCTGCTCATCGCCGCCGCGTCGGGGGCCTTCTACTTCCTGCTCCCCCAGCTGGCCCAGGCCGGCGACTCCTGGCGGGCGTTCCGGTCGGCCCACCTGGTGTGGCTGGCCCTGGTCGTCCCCATGTCGCTGATGACCTACGTCGGGGCCGGCATCTCCATGTTGGGAAGCGTCCCCCAGCGCCTGGCTCTGGCCCCGACCGTGCTGGCTCAGATGGCCTCCTCGTTCGCCAACCGGGTGACCCCCGCCGGCGTCGGCGGGACGGCGGTCAACGCCCGGTTCCTGGAGCGGTCGGGGGTCCCGGCCGCGGCCGCGCTGTCCGCCGTCGGCCTCAACGTCCTGGCCGGTGGCCTCGTCCACATGGTGCTGCTCGTGCTCTTCTTCATCTGGACGGGCAGCGAGCTGACCGCGTTCCGGCTGCCGGCGGCCAGCAGGGTGCTCGTCGTGGTGGCCGCCCTCACCGCCGTCGTGGGAGCGGTGCTCGCCACCCATTGGGGCCGCCGTACGGTCGGTGCGCCGCTGCAACGGCTCCTACGGTCCGCCATCGCCAACCTCCGAGCCGTGGCCAAGAGCCCGACCAAGCTGGCCCTGCTCCTCGGCGGCTCCGCGGTGGTCACCCTCTCCTACGTCGGGGCCCTCGCGGGGTCGGTGGCGGCGTTCTCGGGCGACCTCAGCATCGCCGCGGTGGGCACCGTCTACCTCGGGGCGTCAGCGCTGGCCGCCGCCGCGCCGACGCCGGGGAACCTCGGCGCCCTGGAGGCCGCCATGGTCGCCGCTCTCACGGCGGTGGGAATGGACGCCGGTCCGGCCGTGTCGGCCGTCCTGACCTACCGGCTGGCGACCTACTGGCTGCCCATCCTGCCCGGCTGGTTGTGCTGGAGCTTCATGCAAAGGCGGAGCTACCTATAGGGACAACCGGCGTGATGTACCGCACGCCCGCGAGCCAGTACATGGAAACGATCAGGGGAGAAGGGGCAGGATCGCGTGGTGCTCCACCCCAACGATCACACCCCTCGTCGGGCCAGGGGGTCACGACGGGATCCCTGAAGGACCGCCTGAGCCCTGTGCCGCCCTCCGCCGACGGCCCGGTCCCGCCATCGCCACCGCACGGCCCGAGGACGTGGCCCGGACCGGGCTCAGCAACCTCAACGCCATCCTCGGTGCCCTCGGGGGAGTCGGCGCCGGTCCCCAAGGCCGCCGGAGACGACGTGTTCTCTGGTGCCTTCGTGGCCGCCGGCAGCGGTCGCGACCGGGCTACCCGGGTCGGCCGCGATGCCTACGCCCGCACCATCGCGGACGTGGCCCGTCGCTTCAGCCTCGTCCGCTCCGACCTCCGGGCCGGCATCGACTCCATCCTGCGCCTGGTGACCTGGATCCTCGTTCCCGCCGCCATCCTGCTCGTCTCCTGCCAGCTCCTGTCGGAGCACGAGAGCGTGAAGGAGGCATCCGCAGCTCGGTGGCGGGAGTGGGGAGCATGATCCCCGAAGGCCTGGTGGGCCGCGGCCCATCCCAGTCCAAATGCGACCATGCAGGCCTTGGCCTGGGTGGAGGAGACAGCGGACGGTTTGGGTCGCCCGTGCGGTCGTGCCGTTCTCCTCGGCCCGCAAATGGAGCGCCACCGACTTCGGCCCGGAAGGGGTGCGTGCTGGGAGCGCCCGACTTCCTGCTCGGCGACGGCCACGACGACCGGCGGCTGCGGGTGGAGACGGAGGCGGCGCGAGGCGCGCGGGTGGTGCTCCTGGCCACGGCCGAACGTCTCGCGTATCACCGACACCACCGGCGCGCTCCTCCTTGTCTGGAAGCTCGCGCCGGATCGGCAGCGTCGCCGCCTGCCGGGCCTTCACCATCCCGGCTCGGAGCCGGTTTCGATCAAGGAGGGGCACATGGCAGCTCTCGGGCGACCGTTCGACCCACAGGGCCGAGCGCGTCGAGAAGGATGGCAGCAGGACGTTTCCAACGCCCGGTCCAACGACAACGTGGGAACGACCTTCAACAACGGTGGACAGTGGGCTGGCCGTGACATCAACCAGGTTGGCCGCGATCAGATTTACGACTACCGGCAGCGCCACAACTACTACGACGACGACCCCGATCCGTTCTTCGAGATCGCCAGCGGTCGGGGCGGGGCCCGAGCGGTGGTCGTCGTGGGCGTGCTCATCGCCCTCGCCGGCTTCGCCATGTGGATGTCGTTCATCTTCAGCGGCTTCGGCAGCGATCCCTCGATGGCCGACCAGGGCTTCCCACCGGTCGCCATCGCCGGCTTCGCTCTGTTCGGCATCGGCGGAGTCATCGCCAGCCTGGGGACAGCCTGGTCGCGCGCCGCTCGTCGCCGCCAAGACGGTTGGTAAAAGCGCGCCATGGCGGCCACGTTCAACAACAACAGCGGTCTCAAGGCCGGCCGCGACATCAACCAGGTCGCTGGCAACATGACCGTCCAAGCCCGCGACTCGGACCCTCGTCCGTCGCCGTGGTCCGACACCGGCAACGGCGCAGCGGTTGAGACCAGCACCCGCGTCTTCATCACCTACCGCCGCGACGACACGGCCGGCGACGCCGGGCGCCTCTACGACTCGCTGACGCGACGCTTCGGCGACGGTTCGGTGTTCATGGACGCCGAGGGGATCCAGCCCGGGCAGGAGTTCGGTCAGGTGATCCGGGAGACGATCGAGAAGAGCGACGTGGTCCTGGTGCTAATTGGGCGGCGGTGGGCCAATGCCACCGACGCCTCCGGCCGGAGGCGGCTCGCCAACCCGGACGACTGGGTCCGCCGCGAGATCGAGGCCGCGCTCGACCTCGACGTGGCGCTGGTCCCGATCTTGGTGCACGGGGCGCCGATGCCCGCCAGAGAGGAGCTGCCGCCTTCCATCCAGCCCCTCGCCGGCTTCCACGCCTTCAAGATCGGCGACTACTGGCAGGGGGACATCGACCGCCTGGCCGACGCCATCCGTCGTCTCGGCTGATCGGCGCGGCGAGCAACACGAGGCGTAGCCGCCCGTCTTCGCGAGCTCATTGTTCTAGGAGTGAGCCATGTCATTTGCCGTGGAAGTCGTTAATGAGCGCCTGATGAGACACGATGTGCGACCGGTGAAGGTCTTCATGTGCTATTCGCGTGCGCAGTTTTACCTCGCCGAGGATCTCGCGCTTGCACTCCGCCAAGAGGGGATCGACGTCTGGTTTGACGTGCATCGCCTCAGACCGGGTGATGACTGGGACCATGAGATCGCCCAGGCGTTGCATATGGCTGACTGCCTCGTGCTCGTGGCCTCGCGCGATGCGCTCGATTCCGTTCACGTAGGTGCTGAGCTTGATCTCGCGCGCGAGCTGAAGAAGCCGGTCGTCGTTGGGTTGGCCGAGGATGTCGCCCTCCCAGGCGCGCTCGCAGACGCGCCACGTGCGAGCCTCGGCAAACGATTTGAGCACAACACTCGCTCGTTGGCTGAGCGGCTGAGACGCGCCAGCCACGAGGCGGCGGCCGGCGTCGACCACGCGGTGGCAGCCGACCGGGCAGCCGTGGTGCGGACGGTGTCAGCGCTGCTGCTGGCGACCGCGCTGCTGTGGTGGGCGGCGGCCGCGGGCCTGCTGGCGCTGGGGCTGTCGGTCAACAGCGCGAACGTCACGGCATTCACTGCCGTCGCTGTCGCGCTCGTCGGTGCATTCTGTGCCTGGTTATGGTGGGCGTTCGCACATCGGCGTCCCGGCTCGGGCACGGTGCTCGGGGTCGCGTTCGCGTACGGCGCACCGGTCGGTACCCTGCTCGCCGGCCTGACGATCTACGTGCTCATCGAATCCGGGAACTTGTTAAATGGCACGGAGGTTGCCGCTGTAGCAGCGATCGTCGGATGCCTCGTCGCGTGGCTTGGCACCGGGGCCTGGGCGCTGCAGTCACCGGCGCTCTATCGCTGGCTAGCCACCGGCGATGCCCCCGGCTGGATGCGCCGACGCATGCTCGCCCGGCGCGGGCAGGGCCCCGCCGCCGAGCCATCCCCGGGCGCCTGCATCACGTACGACATCCGCTGCGACGAACTCGACCGATCGGTCGAGCTCGCGCTCGACGATGCGTTGCAGGCCGCCGGCCATCGGCGTGTGAAGGGTGACGAAGCCGAGCGCGAGATCCTCGTGCTCACCAACCTCACGCCGATCAGCGGTTTGACGCCGACGCTGGCGCAGCTCGGCGGCCGGGCCGTCGTCGTGATCGCCTCGCCCATCTCGCTCGCTCCGATCGACGACGTCGAGCGCTTCCAATGGGTCGACCACCGCAGGCGCAACCGTCGCACGCTCGAACGTCTCGCGGCGACGATCGGCGGGGCGCCAACGGCGCTCGGCGCGGCCGTCGTGCCCGAGAGCCTCACCAGGCGCGTCGTCCCGCTTGCCGTCCTGGCGACGGGCGCTCTGTGCGTCATCATTGGCGCGGTCGACCTGGCGACGGGGATCGCCGGGCTCGCCGGCGCCGACATCGGCGCGATCTACGGCGCATCGCACTCGCTGCCGCGCACGCTCGCCGCGGGCGTGTTAGGCGCAGTAGCGGTGTGGACCGCGATCGCGCTCCTGGGCCGCCGCCTGCCGCTGCGCTTCTTCCTCGCCTGTTTTGCGACCGTGTTCATCCTCACGCTCGCCACGCCGTGGCTGCTGAGCGGGGCGACCTGGGCTGCCTGGGCCGCGCTGCCCTCCACCCTGGTGGGCGTCGTCGTGCTCCTGGTGTGCGGGAGGTCGCTGGCCGCCTGGCTGCCACCTCGCGGCGTGCGCGGGAGGCCGCCGACGCTCGCGCTCGATGGGCCTGCGTGGTGGCGTCGTCCCGTGGCCCGCGCCGTCGTGGTCTACACCGCGGCGGTCACGCTCCTGCTGCTCGCCAGCATCCTGCCCGTGGCGAGCAGCGGTGGCGTGCCACGCGCGACCGCATACGCAGACGCGTTGATGGCCGCCAATCGCTATTCCGCAGCGGTCACGTGCCTTCAGACCCAGCCGGACAACCCCTACTGCAAGGGGACGGCCGATTCCGCGAGCGAGGCCGAGCAGTCATGGCGGCGGGCGAGGTCGGAGCTCGACGAGGCGCTCGATGCGGTCTACGAACACGGCTCGGGCGCCGGCGCGGACGCGGCGCGCGACCTGGAGGCTACGATCCCGTCCTCCGTGGAGGACGCACAGCGGCGCGAGTTCGACTACGCCCCGCTGCTGGCGTTCACGGAGGTCGCATGCCGCGAGCTGAACGCCGGCACCTGCTGAGCGCTACGTCACGACCTCCAGCCAGAGTCGACCCGTTTCGATAAAGTCCACCCGGCCCTAGTGGTCTCGCGCGCAAGTCATTGTGACTGAGCTTACGCGGCCATGAGCGGACGGCCGTCTTAGGTCCAGCGGAACGGCTTGGCCCGGCGGTTGTAGTCCGTGATGAACGAGATGATGCGCGCCGCCAGCTGATCGACGGAGTCGAACTCGCCATGGCGCAGCAGGCGCCGCTTGAGGATAGAGAAGAACAGCAGGAGGCCTGGTACCCATGAGCGTGGCCTCTGGGGGGGCTCCTCGGCGTGGTGCACCGTAAGCGAGCGCGCCGATCGTGCTCTTGGATGCCCTTACTCGGACGGGTTCTGCTTGGCTTTGAGCAGCCGTTGAGGTCCGGGTCCTTGGCGGCCTAGGGCGTCCAGCGGGTTCATGAGGTGGCATGTCTTGAGCGACAGGCAGCCACACCCGATGCACTGGGTCAGGTTGTCCCGCAGGACTTGAAGCTGCGCTATCCGGGCGTCGAGGTCGCTTCGCCAGGCCTCAGACAGCCGCGCCCAGTCCTGGGGTGTCGGCGCGTCGTCGTGCGGGAGCTGGTCCAGCGCGTCGCGGATCTGTCCGAGTGAGATGCCAAGGCGTTGCGAAGCTCGGATGAAGGCAACGGGCCGCAGCGTGTCGCGCCGGTAGCGGCGCTGGTTGCCGGCGGTCCGGCTGCTGTGGATCAACCCCTCGCGCTCGTAGTAGTGCAGCGCGGACACCGCCACGCCGCTTCGGTTGGCGACCTGACCGGCGGTGAGCTCATCGAAACCCGTTCGGGCGCGAGACACCCGCTGAGATTAGGCCTTGACCTGAACCTACGTTGAGGACGCTTCGGGCATGACGCTGACAGACCTTGAACGTTGACTACCTCGTGACCCAGCCGCTACGGCGCCTAGACACCCGCCGGGCGGACGGCTCCCTGCAGAACAACCCGGTCGGGTTCAGCTATGACCGGGAGACGCACCTCCAAGGTGAGGCTCCGCCCTCGCGGCTTCGGCCCCAACGCCGCCCCCGTGGGCCGTAGAGCTACTGGAGCCTCACGGCGGTGCCGCTGGCGCTCACCGTGAGCATGCTCCCTCGGTGCCTGGTGCCACGACCGCCGGAAGCTCGTCCTCGGGCTGTGGCTGGCGCTCCTGGCGGTGGGTGGTGGTGTCTCGAACGCGGTCGGAAGCCAGTTCCGCGACGAGTTCAACCTTCCGGACGTGGAGTCGAAGGCCGGCTTCGACATCTTGGAGGAGAGCTTCGGGGGGCAGGGCACGGGCCAGGTCGGCACGATCGTGTTCCGCGCCGAGCAGGGCGTCGAGGACCCTGCCGTGCGCCAGGGGATGCAGGCGCTGTTC
>JALYHF010000229.1 GCA_030776745.1 Actinomycetota bacterium
GGAAGGCGAGAGGCACAGCGAGGGCGGCGGGCGACAGCTCGAGGACCAGGCCGACGCCCCAACCGGCCAGCAGGGCGAGGGAGACCACCCACCGCCCGGCCTCGGCGTAGGCCCGCTTGTGGTGCTCGCTGAGCGAGAAGTCGGTGACCAGGAAGTGCACGGCCATGGCGAAGGCGAAGGTGGCCAGCGCCACCACTCCCTCCTCCCGGTGCAGGAGCAGGTAGCCGATGAGGGCGTTGTAGAGCCCGAAGGCACCGGTGCTGATCCAGAAGGCGCCTGGCCCGGTGGCGTCCTCGCCCGCCTCCTCCTGGCGGCGCCGGCGCGACGAGAGGGCCAGGTGCTCGAGGCCGTAGAACACGGCCAGCCCGCCGAGGGCGAGCAGCCACACGTGACGCTCGAGCCAAGGCAGGCGCCCGCTCTCGTCGACCGCGGCCTGGCCCTCCTGCAGCTCGGGCAGGAGGTGGACGAAGACATAGGAGACCGAGATGCCCCCGGCCAGCGAGAGCCAGCGGCTCCGGGGGACGCCCTCCAGGAAGCGGAGCTTGCCCGCGCCCAGATGGACGACGGTCAGGGCCAGCGCGGCACCCAGGGCGGCGGCTTCGACCGACTTCACGGCCACCATCCTCCCCCGCCTCCTCCCGCCCGCCTCATTGCCGCTGGTCGACCTGGATGACGGGGAGGTCTTCGACGGCCGGGCCGTTGAGCAGGCGGCCCGTGTAGGAGTAGCGCGAACCGTGGCAGGGGCAGTCCCAACTCGTCTCCGCGCTGTTCCAGCGCAGGCTGCAGCCCATGTGCCGGCAGGTGAGGCTCACCGCGTGGAGGTCGCCCTCTCGGTCCCGGTAGGCACCCACGGTGGCCCCGTCGGCCTCGACGATCCCGCCCTGGCCTGGTCTGAGGTGGGCCGCCTCCGGCGCCCGCAGCCGGGTGAGGCGGTCCTCCACGAAGCGCTTGCCCACGTGGAGGTTCTCCTCCACCAGCTTCTTGACGGTCTGAGCGTCGCCGATCCGGGTGGCGTCGAACACGGCCAGCCACGGGTTGTCGCGTCCGGCCACCAGGTCGGCGAGGATCATGGCCGCCGCGGTGCCGTTGCTCAAGCCCCACTTCTTGAAGCCGGTGGCCACCAAGGTGTGCGCCATGCGCGGTGAGCGCCCGACGTAAGGGACGCTGTCGGCCGTCATGTAGTCCTGCGCCGACCAGCGGTGCTCGACCGCCTCGACGTCGAAGGTGCTCCGGGCCCACTGCTCGAGGTCGTCGTAGTAGCGCTTCGTGTCCTCGTCGTGGCCCGTCGGGTGGCTCTCTCCCACCACGATCAGCCCCTCCGGGCCGCCGTCGGGCCAAGGACGGGTCGAGCGGGTGGGTGACTCCACCGACAGCCACATGCCCTCGGGAGCGGCGTGGCGAAGGCGGAGTGCAAGGCCGTAGGAGCGGGTGGGGCGGGCCTTGGCGAAGAAGCCCCCGAGGTCGACGAAGGGCAGGAGGGTGGCCAGCACGACCTGCGCAGCGGTGACGTCGCCCCGTTGGGTGCGGACCACGGCGTGGTCAAGGCGCTCGTCGACGTCAAGCGCCCGCGTCTGCTCGAAGAGGTGCCCTCCGTCGGCAACGATGCGCCGAGCCAGCCCGAGGCAGTAGCGGCGGGGGTGGAGGTGGGCCTGGTTGTCGAAGCGCACGGCCGCCTCGACCGGGAACGGCACGGCGGCGCCCTCGACCAGGGCGGCGGGCAGCCCGAGCTCGACGGCCGTCGCCACCTCCTCCTCGATCATGCTTCGGTGCTTCGGGCTGGCCGTGTAGGTGAAGGCGGAGGCGCGGCGGAACCGGCAGTCCACGCCGAGCTCGCCGGCGAGCCGCCCGACCTGATCGATCGCCGCCTGGTTGGCCTCGCCATAGAGCCGGGCCTTTTCCCTTCCGTGCTTCTTCACCAGGTCGACATAGGTGAGCCCGTGCAGCGACGTCAACTTGCCAGTGGTGTGGCCGGTCGTGCCTGTTCCGATCCTGGCCATCTCCATTACCGCAACACGCCGGCCCTGGCGTTGCAGGAGCAACGCCGTCGTCAACCCGGTGATCCCCGCTCCGACGATGGCGACGTCGACCTCGAGGGGGCCGTCAAGGGGCTGATGGTCGCTGCCCTCCGAGGTCGCCATCCACACCGATTCGTGCTGTTGCGACACTGCGCCTCCTGACTGTGGGGATCGCGCGTACGGTCGGGTCTACCCGCGCGCCAGGTACCCTTCGCGACGACTCGGTAACGGCGAGTCCCTCGCTCGACGGTTCCCCCGTCCCCGACGTGACGCTGACGCCCGCGAGCGCAGCTCCTCCCCCTCGCGCCGACCGAGCGGGACGACCGCTCCTCAGGTGCCCACAGTCTCCTTCGGTGGCTCCGCCGCCGGGAGGATGAAGCGGAAGCAGGCACCGCCGCCCTCGCGGGTGCACGCGTCCAGCGAGCCACCCTGGGCTCTGGCGTTCTCGAAGGCAATGGCCAGGCCGAGCCCGGAGCCGCCTCCAGAGCGCGCCCGGTCCCCCTTGTAGAAGCGTTCGAAGATGTGCGGGAGATCGACGTCGGGGATGCCCGGGCCGCGGTCCAGCACCTCGATCACCGCGTTCCCGCCCTGACGGGTCGCCCGCACCTCGACCCCCTCGCCTGATGCGTGGTGGCGGGCGTTGGCCACCAGGTTGCGCACCACTAGGGAGAACCGGGAGCGGTCCGCCATCGCCCACAGGCCGTCGTCCACCTTGACGTCCACGGCGGTACCGCCGTCCCACGACCGCGCCACCGACCGGAGGGCGTTCTCGAGCGAGAGCGGCTCGAGGTGGACGTCGGCTTGGCCGGCATCGAGGCGGGCCAGCTCGAGCAGCTCGAGCACCAGGCGTTGCAGGCGCCGCACGTCATCGATGAGCAGCTCGAGCGGGCGGCGCGACCCGGGATCGAGGTCGGGCAGCTGCTCCTCGACCAGGGACGCAGCCGAGACCATGCCGCTGAGGGGCGTGCGCAGCTCGTGGGCGACGTCGGAGGTGAACCGGCGCTCGCGCTCGGCGGCCTGGCCCAGCGCGTCGATGCGCGCCTCGAGGGCGTCGGCCATGCGGTTGAACGTGTGGGCCCACGCCCCGAACTCGTCGTCGGAGTCGGGCTCGATCCGGGCCTCCAGCAACCCTTCGGCGAGGGATTGCGACGCGTCGGCTGCCGCCCGCACGGGCCGCAGCGTCCGGCGGGCGATGGCCTGGGCGAACACGGCAGCCCCCCCCACCGAGATCAGCCAGCCCACGGCCAGGACGTTGCGTAGCTCGGCCAGCCCGTCGAGCAGCTGCTCTCTGGAGAAGAAGAAGATGAACTGGGCGGAGCCGCTGGTCGGCACGCCGCCGACGACGAGGTACGGGTGGTCGTCCACCTCGATGGTGCGCTCGACGAGCTCACCCGCCCGCAGCTCCCCGAGCATCCCGTCGGGGATGTCCTCGCGGCCTAGCGAGGGCGACGACGAAAACACCAGCTCGTCGTCCACAGCCACCGCGTGGAACCCGCCGCGCCGCTGGTACTCGGTCAGCAGTCCTGAGAAGTTGGCGGCGGACACCGGGCGGCTGGCGGCGATGAGGCCCAACCTGGCCTCGCGCTCGGCGTGGGTCGCGAACGTCCGGAACCGGTACTGGCGCACGAGCACGAAGCTGGTGAGCGCCAGTACGCCGGCGCTGGCGGCGGCCACGATGACAAAGGCCAGGGTGAGACGGGCCCGGAACCGCCTGGTGGCCATCCACCTCCGCACCCCAACTGACCTCCCCATCACGAGCTCGCCGAGTCGAAGTGAGACGACGTCGTGCTCCACGGTAGCCACCGCCCACGAGGGGCAGGCCGGGACGAGCCTGCCCACCAAACCGCTAACCAGCGCCTGCAGCCGGCATGATCCTCGTGGCCACAACGCAGGTCCGGCCGTTGAACTGCTGGAGCTCCGGCTTCAGCCGGGCGCCGATCCTCCGCTCCATGCTGCCGATCTCGAACGTCTCGACGGTGCCCGTTGCCTCCACGTCCGCCACGGGAGCGACGCCGGCCATCCCATTGGCGGCGACCACGAGGACCGGTTCGCCGGTTTCGCCGCCGATCTCGAAGACGTGCGCGTCGAGGACCCGGACCACGCGGCCCCTCACGGTGATCTCGACCCCCGCGGCGCGCTCGGGCAGGGTCGGTGGGACGCCTCGCCGCTCCGGCTCGCCGTCCCTCGAGCACCCGGTGGCCAAGATCGTCACGAGGGCCGCCGTGAGCGCAGCCAGAAGGCGCAGCTCCCGCTTCCCGGTGCTCCTCATTGCCCTTGCCACGCGTCGTCCCTGCCGCCCGAAAGCGCTCGGCCCCCCACGATCCGATGATGACCAACGCGTGTAACAGCGCCGTCACTCGTTCGGCGCCAGCTGCTGCCGGCGAGGATCGCCGGAGCCGACGCCGGGTAGGGGGAGCGAAGACGCAGCGAAGATCGGAGGATCGAGATGGGCGAGTGGTTCGGCGCCAGCTGGTCGACGATCGGCTGGGTGAGCGCCAGCACCGCAGCCATCTATCTCTCGGCCCTCCTGGCCGTGCGGCTGGCCGGGAGGAGAACGCTGGCCCAGATGTCGGCCTTCGACGTCGTGGTCACCATCGCCCTCGGGACCCTCGTCTCATCCACCGCGCTCTCCAACACGCCCAGCTACCTCCAGGGGATGGCAGCCCTCGTGACGCTCCTCGTGCTGCAGGTCCTCTTGGCGACGATCCGGCAGCGGGTCCCGCAGCTGCGCCGGTACCTTGACTTCAGCCCCGAGACGGTGGTGAGGAAGGGCGCCCCGGAGCTTTCCGCAAGCCCGTTTTCGGCTCAGATGACCGAGGGCGAGCTGTTGAGCAAGCTCCGCCAACACGGCGTGTTCGAGCTCGAGAGCGCCCGCTTGGTGATCCTCGAGCCGACCGGACAGCTGACGGTGGTGGGACGGGACGCAGACCTGGCGGGAGATGCGTTGGCGAACCTGGACCTGGGCCGGTAACGCGAGGGGCGTCACCCCATGGCGGGTAGCCCCTCTCGGCAGTCCCGGAGACGGTCGCGGAAGTCCGGCTGCAGCCGCTCCAGGTGTGCGACCGTCTCGTCGAGTCGCCGAGGGTCGAGCTGCCGCAGGCTCTGAGACGCCCGCCGCAACAGCCGCACCCCCTGCTCGGCCGACTCCAGCGCCTCCCTGCAAGCTCGGGGGACGACGATGGCCTCGCTGCCGTCGGAGCCGCCGACGGCCTCGGTGGTGGTGGTGGTCGTGGTGGTGGTCGTGGTGGTGCCAACGGCGGCGCTGGTGGTGGAGGCCTCGTGGGGGCCGACCAGCGCCAGCGCCAGGACGGCGCCGAGTACCGCCCCGAGGACGAGAGCGGCCGCGACCACGACGGAGGTGCGGTGGTGCCACGTCCTCGCCTTCGCCTGCCGGCCAGGAGCCGGTGTGCGCTCCCCGAGCTCGGGAAGATCGCGGCCCGTCGATTCAGCCATCCACTCAGGCGTGCCGTGCACGCTCCTCGGCCAGGAGCGATCGCGCCTCGTCGATCACCTCGGCGTCGCAGGTCACGTCGTAGCGGCTGGCCTCCATCCGGCCCG
>JALYHF010000230.1 GCA_030776745.1 Actinomycetota bacterium
TGGTCGGCCTCGCCCAGCAGGCCCACCACCCGGGTGGCCACCTCTTGGGCCGAGCGCAGGGTGGCGGCGTAGGCACCGAGGGCGTCGGCGGCCTCGGCGAAGGCACCGGCGCCGCGCTCGAGCTTGGCCGGGATCTCGTCGATCACGGCCCGGAAGGCGTCGGCCGCCTCTCCTTCCCACGCCCCCGAGTCGATGGCCCGCAGCCGGGCCGCTCCCGCAGCCGCCCCCTCGGCGTAGGCGCGGAGGCGCCCGGCCAGCGCCTCGACCCCGCCGGGGTCGCCGGGCACCAGCTCACGGGGGCTCCCGCCGGGGCCCCTGGGGCTCATCGGGTGCGCAGTCTAGGACCGCGGTCGTTGATCGGACGGTGCTCAGCCCTGGTCCGCCGGGTCGGGTGCGGGGCGGTGGAATAGGGAGGTCGGTGACTACGCCGTCGGGTACAGCTCCCGGGCGATCTTCTCCGCCTCGGCTTCGGAGATCTCGTCCCCGAGGAGGGGGTCGAACAGGTACCTCTTGGCCCAGGTGCTCCCCTCCTCCCACCGGCCGCCCCGGAAGGAGTCGCCCCAGAGTCCCTTGTCCGACCAGCGGACGCGCACGAGATGCGACACGCTCCCGTCAGGGGCCCTGCTGACGAAGTACCGAATCGTCTCGCTCACCGGATGGCCTTCCCCGTCGCTCGCCGCCGGCGCTCACCCGTGGTCGCGCCAGGTGGGCGTGCGGGGCTGGTCGAACAGGACCTCGACGGGCTCGCCCCGCACGGCGGCGAACGCCGTGTGCTGCCAGCGCTCGGCGCCGGCCAGCGGCGAGGGCAGGGCGTCCTCGCCGAACCAACCCACGTCGGCGCACTCGAGGGGGTGGGCCCGGAGCTCGCCACCCACGGTGCGGCAGTGGAAGACGAGCGAGTAGAGCGGGATGCGGGTGAAACCCAGGCGCAGGCCGTCCAGCACGGCGATGAGGCGCTCCGGCTCCACCACGATGCCGGTCTCCTCCCACACCTCCTTGACCACCACCTCCGACGCCGAGTACCCCACGTCGGCCCAACCGGTGGGGTACAGCCACACGCCCGAGTCGGCCCGCTTCACCAGGAGCAGCTCTCCCCGCTCGTTGCCGACCACGGCGCCCACGGCGACCTTCGGCGTCACGTAGCCGGGGACCCCCTCCACCACCGCCCTCATCCACTCCTGCACCAACAGCTCGCTCTCGAGCTCCTCGCCACCGGCGGAGAGCTGGGCGGCACCGGCCCGGATGTCGGCCGCCACCTTCAACACCTCCTCGAAGCGCTCCTGCTCGTAGAGGCTCTGGGTGAACCCGAGGCCCGTGCGGGCGATGGCGGCGAGCGTCTCGCTCCAGCGCAGGAGGTCCTGAGCCGACACCGGCGACGACGCCACGGATCGAGGCTACCCACGGCCCGCGCCGACCGCCTCGGCTCGGCCGCCCCTTGGGCTACGTCGCCCGAGCCAGGGCGTCGAGCACGGACAGCTCCACCTCGCGCAGGTGCTCCGGGTCGGTGACCTTGGCTCCGGCGGCGTCGGTGACGTAGAAGGCGTCGACGACTTCATGACCCAAGGTGCTCACCTTGGCCGTGCGGACGTCGAGGTCGCAGTCGGCCAGGGCCCGGGTGATGCGATACAGCACCCCGATGCCGTCCGGCGCCCGCACCTCCACGACGGTGGCCGAGGCCGAGGCGTCCTGGTCGAAGAGCACCCGCGGCTGGGCCGGCCGGGCCGCCGCCACCCGCCTGCGACCCGAGTAGGCCCGGATCCGCTGGGCCAATCTGGCCTCGAGCGAGAGGCGGCCGGTGAGGGCCCGGCCGAGGTCCTCGCGCAACCGCTCCCAGTCCGGCGGCGAGTCGAAGGCACGCTCCACCTCGAACACCTCCACGGCCATGCCGTCGGCGCTCGACGCCGCGCCCGAGCGCACGTCCAGGCCGTGCAAGGCGAGGGTGCCGGCCACCCGTGAGAACAGGCCCGGGCGGTCCGGGGCCACGACGGTGACCGAACCGCCCTCCACGGTGACGGCCTGCTCGCCCCGGGCCATGAGCTCCCGGTGCTCCGCCGTGGGCAACGACGGTGCCGCGTCGTGATGGTCGCCCTGCAGGGCGGACGCCACCCGCTCCACCAGCTCCCGCACCAGCCCCGCCTTCCAGCCACCCCACGCCGACGACCCGGTGGCCAGGCTGTCGGCCTCGGTGAGGGCAGCCAGCAGCTCGAGCATGTGGCGGTCCCCAACGGCGGCGGCCACGGTCTCGATGGTGGCGCGGTCGTCGAGGTCCCGGCGGGTGGCCACGTCCGGCAGCAGCAGGTGGTGGCGGACCAGGCCGACCAGCACGGCCACGTCGGCCTCGTCGAAGCCCATGCGGCGGGCGATGCGGTCGACCACCTCCACGCCGGCGTCGGTGTGGTCCCGGTGCCCGCCGCCCCCGGCCTCCGCCGTGAAGCCCTTGCCGATGTCATGCAGCCAGGCTCCGATCAGGAGGAGGTCGGGGCGGGCGACCTGGCGGGTGAGGGCGGCGGCGTTGGCAGCGGCCTCGCAGAGGTGCCGATCCACCGTGAAGCGGTGGTAGGCGTTGCGCTGCGGGCGGCTGCGCACGGCGGTCCACTCCGGCAGGAGGCGGACCAGCAGCCCGTGCTGGTCGAGCGCCTCCAGCACCCCGACGGCGGCGTGGCCAGCGCCCAGCAGGGCGACGAGGGCATGGCGGACGGGCGCTGGCCACGGGTCACCGGGAGGTGGCGACTCGGAGGACAAGCGCTCGAGGAGCGGCCGAGCGAGCAGCGCGCCGGTCTCCGCCGCCGCGGCCGCCGCCCGCAGGACCAGCGAAGGGTCCCCCCGGGGGTCGGCGTCGGGCGCCAGCACCACCTCGTCCTCACGCAAGAGCAGGCCTGGGCCGAGCGGATGGTCCCTCCCGGACGTCCGGCCCCGGGGCCCGGCCAGGGCCGACC
>JALYHF010000231.1 GCA_030776745.1 Actinomycetota bacterium
GCCGGCGTAGAGCAGGGAGCGATCGACCAGCGTGTCCAGGTCGTAGGCGTCGAGGTCGTACAGCCGGTGCCGGAGCAGGGCGACGACCGTCGCCGCGGGAAGAGCCAGCAGCGAGACGACCCCCGCCCCCTGGTACAGGTACCGCAGCCAGGGTGACGCGAAGGCGCTGGGGGTGAGCAGGGCGAAGGCGGCGGCGAGGAGGGGGACCAGCGTGGCCGCAGCGGCGGCAACGGTGAACCATCTCAGCTGCGCCCGCTCCAGGCCCACGGACCGGCGGTACCGGGCGATGAGCCCGGCCAGGGCGATCGGGGCCAGCAGCAGGCCGGACAGATGGGGGAGGGCCTTCACGGCGGAGGGAGCGTCCAGCCCGGGCAGGTTGGCGACGGCGGCGAGGACCGTCATCGCCCCGATGACGGCGGCCGTGAGCCGGGCCACCGGCGTCCAGTGGGCGGAAGGAGGCCGGCCGTCGGGGAAGAGAAGGAGGAGGAGGGTCCGGATGGCCAGGAAGCCGGGGATCCACACCCAGGACCCGATCCAGGCCATCCACAGCCCCCCGGGCAGGGATCCGGGGGAGGTGGCCAGGGCGTACGCCGCGTACTGGTCGGCGAAGAGGGCCACGGCGAGCAGGACGGCGGTGCAGAAGAGCCAGCCGACGGCCTGGCCGGGGCGCCTCGAGACGAGGAAGGCGCCCAGCGCCGGGAAGACCAGCGCCACGGCCGGCGTCACGGGGTCGAAGAACGGCTCCGCCCCGGGGACGCCCCGGTTCCGCGTGTAGAGCACGAGGGCCAGCGCCGTCAGGCCCACCGATGCGACGCGGACCAGCCGGGGCCACCTCTCTGGTGACCTGGCCGCCAGGTCGCGCCGGACGGCCCGTCCGAGCTTTGCCGGGCGCCCGCCGCGACGCTGCCCGGACGCCTGGGCCGCGCCTTCAGCCGGATGGGTCCCCCCCTTCCCCCCCACCGCGCCGGCCGGGCCGGGCGCTAGTTCCTGGGCGGGCACGGCGTCCCCTGCTGGCGGGCGGCCTCGACCGCGCCGTGGAGCTCGTCCAGCACCGGCCGCACCGGCTCGTGACGGACCAGGACCCGCTCGACGGCTTCGTTCATCCGCTGGCGGACGTGGCACCAGTAGGCCACGCTGCGGCCGGCCCACCCGTGTTCCAAGGCGTCCTGGATGGCGGCGAACGTCTCGCGCTGTTCGCTGTCCACGCGGTGGTAGACGCCGGCCGAGATGGAGGGCCAGGCGTTCGCCCGGGCCAGGAACTCCTGTGACTCCTCGGACATCAGGAAGCGGGCCAGTTCCACGGCCGCCTCCCGCTGCGGTCCCCGCACGCCCCTCGGGATGGCCAGCACGTCGCCGCCGATCACGTGGCCGGCACCGCCGGGGCCCTCCCAGCCTGGGTAGACGGTGAACCTCTCCAAGACCCCCATCCTGTCCAGCTGGGCCGACGTGAACGACCAGTTCTCGGCCAGCCACGACGTGCCGCCAGCCAGGTTCTCGACCTCGGTGTCGAACCGTGCGAACAGGCTCTCCCTGGCCAGCGCGCCGCCGCCCCACAGCTGCTGCAGGAAGGAGAAGGCGTCCACCGAGCCGGGGTCGTTGAGCACGAGGGGGTCCCCGCCGTAGGACAGGATCCACTCCGCCAGGGTCACCGCCGCCGGGTCTCCCTCGGCCAGGGACAGGGTGACCTTGGGCTCGTCGGCCACGGCCCGCAGCCGCTGCGCCACCACGCCCAGCTCCTCCACGGTACGGGGGGGGTGCACGCCGGCGGTGGCCAGACGATGGCGGTTCACGTAGGTGAGCCGCACGTTGGGCCGGAAGGGAAGGAAGTACTGCCTGCCGTCGAACCGCTGCGGGACCAGCTTGGCGATCACGCCCGGGGGCGGTTCGACGTCGGAGAGGTCTTGGACGATGTTCTCGTCCACCAGGCTCTCGAGCTCCACGTTGTCGCGGGCGAACAGCTGGATCGTCGGCTCGCCCGTCCGGACCTCCCGCTCGATCCTGCGGTCGAGAGCGGCGGTGTCCAGCGACGTGACGAGGTTCACCGCCACTCGTGGCTTGTCCCGGAACCTGGTGACGAACTCGGCGTCGAGCGTGCCCCTGCCGCGGTCCTGGAACCGCCGGAGCAGCTGCTGGATGGCCGGCACCTCGGCCCGGTCCAGGCCGACGCTGAAGGTGACCGTCGTGTGGCCGTGCTCGCCTGCTCCCGGCGGGTCGGTCTCCCCGGCGCAAGCGCCGGCGACGAGGCCCAGCAGGGCACCGACCAGTGCCAGCCGCAGCCGAAGGTTCATCGGCTCAGCTCCCGCTGCTCGCGCGTGGACCGGGTGTCACGGGGACCATTCCACCTCGTCGGGCTTCCTAGGGGAAGGGCACAGACAGGCCTGTCAGTGGTGGTGCCAGCCTCCCCCTGGGCGTCCCGGGCGCGGTGCTGCTACAGGTGTTCGGTGGCGGCCTGCTGCACGGCGGTGACGATCGGTTCCCAGTCGGCTCCCGGTCGACGGGTCACGGTGACGAAGTCGTTGACGCCGAAGATGGCAGCCACCCCGTCGGCGGCGAACACCCGGTGGGCGAACGGGTTGCCTTCGGCGTCGTCGGCGTTGTTGAAGCTCAGCGTGGCCGGCAGCGTGACGTCCAGCTGGAATCGCATGGCGTTGGGGTTGGGCGACGGCTGGGGCGTGGCGGTGGCCATGCGCGGATGTTAGGGCAGGGCCCGGGCCTCACGGCGGTGCGTGCCCCGACCTCCTTGCGTCCGACGGTACATTTGCGCCGATGAGCGAGCCGTGGGCGGGCGAACCGGTGGATGGCGCCCGCCGCTACTGGGTCGAGACGCTGGGCTGTCCCAAGAACCAGGTCGACTCGGCGAAGCTGGCGGGAACCCTCGTGGCCGACGGCTTGGCCCCGGCCGCCTCCGCCCAGGACGCGGACCTGGTGGTGGTGAACACCTGTGCCTTCATCGAGTCGGCCCGGGAGGAGTCGGTGGAGACGGTCCTGGCCCTGGCCGCCGGCCGCCGTGCGGGCGCCCGCCTCGTGGTCACCGGGTGCCTGGCCGAGCGCTACGGCGAGGAGCTGGCCCAGGCCCTGCCCGAGGCCGACATGGTGGCGGGCTTCGGGGTGCCGGTGGGCCTCTCGGACCGGTCCGGCACGGTGCCCAGCCTCGACCTGCTCAACCTTCCGCGCCCGAGGTCGGCGGTGCCGTGGGCCTACGTCAAGATCGCCGAGGGGTGCGACCGTCGGTGCGGCTTCTGCGCCATCCCGTCGTTCCGCGGCCCACAGCGGTCCCGGACGATGGGCTCCGTCCTGGCCGAGGTGGAGGCCCTGCAAGCCGTGGAGGTGGTGCTCGTCGCCCAGGACCTGGCGTCCTACGGCAAGGACAGGCCGGGCATGGGAGCGGGTTCCATCGTCCCGCTCGTCCGGGCGGTGGCCGAGCGGGTGCAGAGGACGCGCCTGCTGTACCTGTACCCCTCCGACCTCTCCGACGAGCTGGTGGAGGCGATCGGGGGGACGGGGGTTCCCTACTTCGACCTGTCGTTGCAGCACGTCTCCCAGCCGCTGCTCCGGCGCATGCGGCGCTGGGGCGACGGGGAGCGGTTCCTGCGCCGCATCGACGCCGTCCGGCGACGCTGGGACGACGCCGCCTTCCGGTCGAACTTCATCGTCGGCTATCCCGGCGAGACGGAGGCCGACCACGACCAGCTCCTGGCCTGGCTGTCGGAGGCGCAGCTCGACTGGTGCGGGTTCTTCCCCTACTCCCGCGAGGAGGGCACCTACGCCGCCGGGCTCGCCAGCCAGGTCGACGCCGCCCTGGTGCTCGAGCGCCTGGCCGAGCTCACGGAGCTGCAGGATGCCATCACGGCCCGCCGGCGCGAGGCGCTGGTGGGCGCGACGGTGGAGGTGCTGGTCGACACGCCCGGCGTGGGGCGCACCCACCGGGAGGCGCCGGAGATCGACGGCGTGGTGCGGGTGCCGGCCTGGTTGGCCACCGGCAGCTTGCACCAGGTGGTCGTCACCGGCGTGGAGGGCCCCGACCTCGAGGCCGAGGCGGTGTGAGCGGCATGGCCAGCGAGGGCGCTCGGGGGGTGGCGGCGAAGGCGAAGACGGCCTCCGGCTTCGGCCCGTCGGCGCTGGTGACACCGGCCAACGCCGTGTCCATCGGCCGCCTCGTCGTCACGCCGGTGCTGATCGCCATGATCCTCGGCGGCGGCGACTCCTGGACCGCCATCGCCTTCTGGGTGGCCCTGTGCGCCACCGATTGGGTGGACGGGTACCTGGCCCGGCGCCAGGGGACCACCCGCTCGGGCGCCTTCCTCGACCCGCTGGCCGACAAGTTCCTGGTCCTCGGCGCCATGCTGGCCCTCGTCGCCGAGGGGGCGTTGTGGTGGTTGCCGGTGGCCATCACCGCCGCTCGGGAGGTCACCATCAGCGCCTACCGGGTCTGGGTGGGCAGGCAGGGGATCTCGGTGCCGGCCCGGTGGTGGGCCAAGGTGAAGACGGTGGTCCAGCAGGCGGCGGTGGCCTTCGCCCTGCTGCCGTGGACCGCGGGACAGCCCGCCATCGCCAACCTCTGGCTCTGGGCCGGGGTGGTGCTGGCCGTCGTGACCGCCGCCCAGTACCTGTTGGACGGGAGGGAAGCGGCCGCTCGTGCGTTGTGAGGTGGTGGCGGTCGGCACCGAGCTCCTGTTGGGGCAGGTGGTCGACACCAATTCGGCGTGGCTCGGGGAGCGCCTGGCCGCGGCCGGCATCGACAGCCACTTCCGGACCACGGTGGGCGACAACCACGGCCGCATCGTCGCCGCCCTGCGCACCGCCCTCGACCGCAGCGACGCCGTCATCGCCTGTGGCGGTCTCGGCCCCACCCCGGACGACATCACCCGAGAGGCCGTCGCCGAGGTCATGGGCGTCGCCCTGGAGCGGGACGGCGCCCTGGTGGAGCGCATCCGGCGGATCTTCGCCGACCGGGGCCGGGACATGGCCCGGAGCAACGAGCGCCAGGCCGACGTGCCGGTGGGCGCGGTGGCCATCCCGCAAAGCCGGGGGACGGCGCCCGGCCTGATCTGTCCGGTGGGCGACAAGGTCGTCTACGCCGTCCCGGGCGTGCCCTACGAGCTCGAGGAGATGGTGGAACGAGCCGTCCTGCCGGACCTGCGGGCCCGGGCCGGCACCACCTCCACCATCGTGTCCGGCACGCTGTCCACCTGGGGCCTGGCCGAATCCGTCCTGGCCGAGGTGGTGGCGCCGCGGGTCCAGGTGCTCCACGCCGCCGGCGGCAACCCCACCATTGCCTTCCTCGCTCGCGGCATGGAGGGCATCAAGGTCCGCGTGACGGCCAAGGCGGAAACGGAGGAGGAGGCCCGTGCCCTGGTGGCGGCCGAGCACGACGAGCTGCGCACGCTGCTCGGAGACGCCGTGTTCGGGGTGGACGACGAGACCATGGAGGACGCCGTCGGGGCACTGCTCGCCGAGAGGGGCCTCACCCTCGGGCTGGCCGAGTCGATGACCGGAGGGCTGGCCGCGTCCCGGGTGGTCAACGCCGAGGGGTCGAGCGGGTGGTTCCGGGGCGCCGTCGTCTCGTACCACTCGGAGGTGAAGTTCGACGTGCTCGGCGTCCCGGAGGGCCCGGTGGTGTCGGAGGAGGCGGCCCGGTCGATGGCCCAGGGAGCCTGCAAGGTCCTGGGTGCCGACGTCGGCGCGTCGATCACCGGCGTGGCCGGGCCGGTGGAGCAGGACGGCAGGCCGGTGGGAACCACGTTCTTCGGCCTGTGCCTGGAGGGCGTCACCGAGGTCACCCACGTGCGGCTGCACGGGGACCGGGAACGGGTCCGCCAGCTTGCCGTCATCTCCGTGCTCGACCTGTTGCGCCGCCGGCTCCTCGACAGGAGAGACTGACTGCGTCTCTTCGTCGCCGTCTGGCCGCCTCCCGAGGTGGTGCAGGCGCTGGCCGACCTGCCCCGGCCCGACGTGGCCGGGCTGCGCTGGACGGAACCGCACCAGTGGCACGTGACCCTGCGCTTCCTCGGCCAGGTCGACGCGGCGGTGGCGGGGGAGGCCTTCCGCGGCATCGAGCCCCCCGCCGGCGAGCCCGTCGCCGCTCTGGGCCCGGCCACCGGGAGGTTCGGGAGCCGGGTCCTGCACGCGCCGGTGGGCGGGCTCGAAGGGCTGGCGGCGGCCACGGTGGCCGCCACCGTCGGCGTGGGCCAGCCGCCCCCTGAGCGGTCCTTCACCGGCCACGTCACCCTGGCCCGGGCTCGCCGCCCTCGAGGCGTCGACCTCCGTCCCCTCGCCGGCATCCCCGTGGCCGGTGGCTGGGTGGTGCGCCAGCTCACCCTCGTGGCCAGTCGTCCTGGCGGCGCCACGGGCGCCCGCTACGACGTGATCGAGACGCTGGCCCTGGGCTCCGGTGGTGCTTGAACGAACACAGGTTCGCAAGTACACTCGTGGAAGTACAGCGGTGTCATTGTCGCACCCTCTCCGTAGGGTGGGCCTCGCAGGTGGACGGAAGAGGACGGACGGGAGAGGGGAGCTCCGGTGGAGCGAGACAAGGCACTCGAGATGGCCGTGAGCCACATCGACAAGCAGTTCGGCAAGGGGTCGATCATGCGCATGGGGGACACCACCCACATGGGGATCGAGTCCGTCCCCACGGGTGCCATGGCCCTCGACCTGGCCCTCGGCGTGGGGGGGTTGCCCCGTGGCCGCATCGTGGAGATCTACGGGCCCGAGTCGTCGGGGAAGTCCACCCTGGCCATGCACGTGGTGGCCGAGGCCCAGCGCAACGGCGGGATCTGCGCCTACATCGACGCCGAGCACGCCATGGACCCGGTCTATGCCAGGGCCATCGGTGTCAACGTCGACGATCTGCTCATCTCCCAGCCCGACACCGGGGAGCAGGCCCTGGAGATCGCCGACATCCTCATCCGCTCCGGTGCGCTGGACGTGTTGGTGGTCGACTCGGTGGCCGCCCTCACGCCCCGGGCCGAGATCGAGGGGGAGATGGGCGACGCCCACGTCGGCCTCCAGGCCCGGCTGATGTCCCAGGCCCTGCGCAAGCTCACGGGCACGCTCAGCAAGTCGAACACCATCGCCATCTTCATCAACCAGCTGCGGGAGAAGATCGGGGTGATGTTCGGCTGCCTGTCGGCGGACACGCTGGTCACTCTCGGAGATGGCACGCAGGAGAAGATCGGCAAGATCGTCGACCAGAGGCTGCCCGTCGAGGTGCTGTCCTACGACCCCGCCGTCGATGCCGTCGTGGCCAAGAAGGTCGTGAACTGGTTCGACAACGGTCCCACCGAGCAGTTCCTGCACTTCACCGTCGCCCGTTCGGGCGGCAACGGCCGTGCCCGGTTCGCCTGCACGCCCAACCACCGGATCCGTACCCCTGGCGGATGGCGGGAGGCCCAGGAGCTGGCTGTGGGCGACGCTGTCCTGCAGGCCGTCACCCACAAGCTGTCCGGCTTCCAGTGGCAGGTCGTCCTCGGGGGTCTGATGGGTGACGCATCACTTGCTCCCGACCAGAGCGGATGCGCCGCTCGGTACCGCTTCGGGCACGGGGCCGCGCCGGCGGACTACTGCGACTGGAAGGCATCGTTGTTCGCCAACGTGGGCACGGGTCGCACGACGAACGCCACGGGCGCCGTCTTCTGTGACCTCCCGCCCCTTCCCGAGCTCGCCGAGCTTCGCCGAGCGGTCGACGTCGGCGGGAAGAAGGTCTTCAGCGACGACTATCTGAAGCAGCTGACTCCGCTTTCGCTGGCCGTGTGGTACATGGACCACGGTGGCTTCACCGTGCCCGGCACGGGTCTCCACGAACGGACGGGCGAGGGCAGCGGTGGGGCGGAGGTGTGCGTCCAGGCCATGGAGGAGACCACCCGGGCCCGCGTGGCGGCCTACCTGAAGGACACGTGGGGGATCTCACCGAAGCTCGTCGCCCGAGGGGCGAGGGGGAGGGCGTTCCTCCAGTTTCGAGAGGAGGAGACCACCAAGCTCCACGCCCTCATCGCTCCGTTCGTCCATCCGTCGATGGAGCACAAGCTGCTGGCGAGGTTCCGCGGCCAGTTCAAGGTCGAGCCGGCCTTCGGGCCAGGGCGCCCGGGGCTGGTGCCCATGCCCATCGAGGCCATTCGGCTGACGAGGCCCACGCCGAGCGCGCACCGCTTCGACATCGAGGTCGAGGGCACCCACAACTACTTCGCCGACGGAGTGATGGTCCACAACTCACCGGAGACCACGCCGGGCGGCCGGGCGCTGAAGTTCTACAGCTCCGTCCGGCTCGACATCCGCCGCATCGAGTCGATCAAGGACGGGGTCGAGGTGGTGGGCAACCGCACCCGGGTCAAGGTCGTGAAGAACAAGTGCAGCGCGCCGTTCCGCCAGTGCGAGTTCGACATCATGTACGGCAAGGGCATCAGCCGGGAGGGGTCGCTGCTCGACATCGCCGTCGACCTGGGCATCGCCAAGAAGTCGGGGGCCTGGTACACCTACGAGGGCGAGCAGCTGGGCCAGGGCCGGGAGAACGCCAAGCAGTTCCTGGCCGAGAACCCCGAGATCATGGTCGAGCTCGATGACCGCATCCGCAAGCAGGTCAACCCCGATCTGGTGGAGGACGACGTCCCTCTCGGCTCGGGCCCCGGCGACGACGAGCCCATCATGCTGAACGACTGAGTGCTGTCGCCGACGGCGGCTGAGCACCCCGGCGGGTGACGGCTGGGGTGGAGTGGGGTAGCGTCGGGCGTCGGACCCCGGAGTGATGAGCCCGATCAGGGGGGACGCCGTGGAGGAGGAGACCTGACGCGGTGCCGGCGCGCTCCCGGCGCCGGCCGAGAAGGACATGTGGGACCGGCGTCGAACCCATAGGCTGGAACAGCGCCGCGTGGCGGGGGCCGACTTGGGGGGGCGGAATGGAAGTCTTGAAGGTCAGCAGCAAGTCGAGCCCGAACTCGTGCGCCGGCGCCATGGCGGGGGTCGTCCGCAGCACGGGGGCCGTCGAGGTGCAGGTCGTCGGGGCTGGTGCCCTGAACCAGGCCGTGAAGGCCATTGCCATCGCCCGTGGCTACCTCGCTCCGGCCGGCGTCGATCTGGTCTGCGTGCCGAGCTTCGCCGACATCGAGATCGACGGGCAGAACCGCACGGCCATCCGGCTGCTGGTCGAGGATCGTCACCGCCGCACGCCGGCCGCCCTCGATCTCCGGGACGTGCCGCCGGCGCCGCCGTCGCCCGACCTCAGCGACGTCTCGCTCTGACCGGAGCCGGCCGCCCTATCCTGAGCGGGTGACCAGGAGGTACGTCATCCGCACCTTCGGGTGCCAGATGAACGAGCACGACTCGGAGCGCATCGCCGGGCTCCTCGAGGCCGACGGGATGGTGGCCACCGAGGACGCCGAGACGGCCGACGTGGTCGTGCTCAACACGTGCTGCATCCGGGAGAACGCCGACAACAAGCTCTACGGCCACCTGGGCCACCTCAAGGCCCTCAAGGAGAGGAACCCCGGCCTGCAGATCGCCGTGGCCGGGTGCCTGGCCCAGAAGGACCGGGGCCTCATCCAGGCCCGGGCCCCCCATACCGACGTGGTGTTGGGGACCCACAACGTGGGCCGGGCCGCCGAGCTGCTGCGGCGAGCCCGCGCCGCGGGCCCGGTGATGGAGATCCTGGAGGAGTCCGACGCCTTCCCCTCGGCCCTGCCGGCCCGGAGGGACACGCCCCACGCGGCGTGGGTGACCATCCAGATCGGCTGCGACAACCGTTGCGCCTTCTGCATCGTGCCCAGCGTTCGGGGCAGGGAGATCAGCCGGCCCGTGGCCGACGTGGTGGCCGAGGTGGAAGCCCTGGCCGCGGCCGGCGCCGCCGAGGTCACCCTCCTCGGCCAGAACGTCAACAGCTACGGGCGGGACCTCACCCGGAGGGGCCCGCTGTTCGCCTCGCTCCTGCGGGCCGTGGGCGGCGTGGAGGGCATCCGCCGGGTCCGCTTCACCAGCCCTCACCCGAAGGACCTCCGGCCGGAGACGATCGAGGCCATGGCCACCACCCCGGCCGTGTGCGAGCACCTGCATCTTCCCCTCCAGGCCGGCAGCGACAAGACGCTGGCGGCCATGCACCGCGGCTACACCGCCGACCGGTACCTCGCCAGGCTGGCCGCCGCCCGCGCCGCCGTCCCGGACCTGGCCGTCACCACGGACGTCATCGTGGGCTTCCCCGGGGAGACGGACGACGACTTCGAGCGCACGCTCGAGGTCGTGGCCGCCGCCGACTACGACAGCGCCTACACCTTCGTCTTCTCTCCCCGCCCCGGGACCGAGGCGGCCGGCCTCAGCGACCGTTTCGTGGCTCCGGAGGTGACGGCCGAGCGGTTCCGCCGCCTGAAGGTGGTCGTCGAGCGCTCGGCCTTGGCCCGCCACGAGGCGCGGGTCGGCCGGTGCGAGGAGGTGCTGGTGGAGGGGCCCAGCAAGAAGGACGGCTCCCTCCTCACCGGCCGTACCCGCCAGAACAAGCTGGTGCACTTCCAACCGGCGGGCCAGCCGCTGCTGGCCGGCACCTTCGCCACCGTACGGGTCACGGGCGCTGCTCCCCATCACCTGGTCGGTGAGCTGGTGGAGGTCACCCTCCGGCCCCGCCACCGCACCCGCATCCCGCTGGCCGCCGTCTGAGCGTTGGCCGACACGGCGCACCTGGCTCTCGTCGGGCCCACCGCGTCGGGCAAGTCGGCACTGGCGCTGGAGATGGCCCGGCGCCGGCCCGGCGTCGAGATCGTCTCCGTCGACTCGATGCAGGTGTACCGCGGCATGGACGTGGGCACGGCCAAGCCCACCGCCGCCGAGCGGGCAGAGGTCCCCCACCACCTCATCGACCTGGCCGATCCCGACGAGGACTTCACGGTGGCCCGCTTCCAGCGGGCCGCCCGCGAGGCCATCGCCGGGATCGAGGCCCGGGGCCATCGGGCCCTGCTCGTGGCCGGGACCGGGCTGTACCTCCGGGCCGTGGTGGACGGCCTGAACCTGCCGGGGGAGTGGCCGGAGGTGCGAGCCGAGCTGGACACCGAGGGCGACGTGGCCGTCCTCCACCGGCGCCTGGCCGTGCTCGACCCGGCTGCCGCCGCCCGCACCACGCCGGGGAACCGGCGGCGCATCCTGCGGGCGTTGGAGGTGACCCTGGGAAGCGGACGGCCGTTCTCCTCCTTCGGGCCCGGACTTTCCTCTCATCCGCCGGCGGCGTTCCCCATGGCCGGCGTGTGGCTCCCACGACCGGTGGTCTCCCACCGCATCTCGGAGCGGTTGGCGGCCATGGTGGGTGCCGGGCTCGTCGACGAGGTCCGTGCCCTGTCCCGCCGTCCCGGGGGGATGTCCCGCACCGCCGCCCAGGCCCTTGGCTATCGGGAGCTGCTGGCCCACCAGCGCGGCGAGTGCACGCTCCCGGAGGCGATCGAGCGGGCGGTGCGCCGGACCCGGGCCTTCTCCCGCCGCCAGCGCATGTGGTTCCGCCGGGACCCCCGCATCACGTGGTACGGGTCCAGCGGCAACCCGTTCGCCGTGCTTCCCGCGCTGCTGGGAGACTGGGAGTGACATGACACTCCTCACCTTGACCAAGCACCACGCCCTCGGCAACGACTTCCTCGTCCTCGTCGACCTCGACGGAGCGCACCCGGTCGACGCCGCCTTGGCCCGAGCCTTGTGCGACCGCCACCGCGGCGTCGGCGCCGACGGGGTGGTCCGCGCCGCTGCGGGCACGGACGGTGCCGACGTCACCATGCAGCTGCGCAACGCCGACGGCGGGGAGGCCGAGATGAGCGGCAACGGCATCCGCTGCCTCTCCCAGGCCGTCGTGGGCGCCGGAGTCGTCGCCGGCCCCGACGTGGTAGTGGCCACCGTCGTCGGGCCCCGGCGGGTGAGCGTGCATCCCGACTCGGCCGCGGGAGGGGCCACCGCCACGGTGAGCGTCGACATGGGAGCGGCCAAGGTCGGGCCCGACCAGCGTGAGCACTGGTTGGGGTGGCGGGCCCGGACGGTCGACGTGGGCAATCCTCACCTCGTCGTCCTCACCCCCGATCTGGACGACGTCGACGTCGCCGTGCTGGGGCCGCGGGTCGAGGGCGACCACGCCGGGGGCATCAACGTCGAGTTCGTCAGCCCGGAGGAGGGCCAGCTGGGCATGCGGGTGTGGGAGCGGGGAGTGGGCGAGACCCTGGCCTGCGGGACGGGCGCCTGTGCGGCGGCCGCCGCCGCCCACGAGTGGGGCCTGGTCGGTCCCGACGTGGTCGTCCACCAACCCGGGGGCGACGCCCACGTGGAGCTCACCGACACCGTGGTCCTCTCCGGTCCCGTGCACCGGATCGCCCGCGTCGAGGTCGAGAGATGACCCTGATCGAGCGCACCTTCCGGGAGAAGATCATCCTGGTGGGCGTGGCCGCCTCGGGGGCCATGGTGGACGAGACCGAGGCCCACCTCGACGAGCTGGCGCTGCTCGTGGCCACGGCCGGCGCCGACGTGGTGGGGCGAGTCGTGCAGCGCCGTGACGCCCCGGACCCCGCCACCTTCATCGGGAAGGGGAAGGCCGAGAACCTCCGGGACCTGTCGCTGGAGGTGGACGCCGACACGGTGGTGTTCGACGACGAGCTGAGCCCCGCTCAGCAGCGCAACCTGGAGAAGCTGCTCGGGCGAACCGCCATCGACCGCACGGCCGTCATCCTCGACATCTTCGCCCAGAACGCGCACACCCTCGAGGGCAAGGCCCAGGTGGAGCTGGCCCTGCTCCGATACCGCCTCCCGCGCCTGCGAGGCCGGGGAAGGGCGCTGTCCCAGCAGGCCGGAGGCATCGGCACCAGGGGCCCTGGGGAGACCCAGCTGGAGGTCGACCGCCGGAGGCTGCTCCGGCGCATGACCAAGCTCGAAGCCGAGCTGCGGGAGCTCACCCGCAACCGGCGTCTCCAGCGCAAGGCCCGCCGGCGAAGCCGCCTCCAGGGCGTGTCCCTCGTCGGGTACACGAACGCGGGCAAGTCCACGCTGCTCAACCGCCTCACCGGGGCCGGCGTGCTCGTGGAGGACCGCCTGTTCGCCACCCTCGACCCCCGCACCCGCCGGCTCGACCTGCCCGGCGGAGAGTCCGTGCTGTTGTCGGACACGGTCGGCTTCGTGCGCAAGCTCCCCCATCAGCTGGTGGAGGCCTTCCGGTCCACCCTCGAGGTGGTCAAGGAGTCGGACCTGCTCGTGCACGTCGTGGACTCCGCCGCTCCGGACCCCGAGGAGCAGATCGAAGCGGTGCGAAGCGTCCTGCACGACATCGACGCCGGGGACGTCCCGGAGCTGCTGGCCTTCAACAAGGTCGACGTCTCCGACGAGGGCAAGAGGCTGGCCGCCGAACACCCCGGCTCGGTGCTGGTGTCGGCGGCCACGGGCGCCGGCATCGAGGAGCTGGTCACCGCCGTGGGCGACCGGCTGCGGGCGGGCGCCGACGTGGTGGAGCTGGTCGTGCCCTTCCATCGGGGGGACGTGGTGGCTGCCCTGCACCGGGAGGGCGAGGTTCTGGTCGAGCAGCACGAGGAGGGTGGCACCCGTCTGCGGGCCCGACTCGGCGACGGGGCGGCCCGGTTCCAGGAGTTCCAGGTCTCGTGAGGAGCAGCCACCCCGCCCCCTTCGAGCCCCCCGTCTACCCGTACGAACGCCTCGCCGGCGCCATGGAGAAGGCCAAGGCCCACGAGGGCGGCATGGTGGACCTCTCCATCGGCACGCCCTGCGACGCCCCGCCGCCGGCCGTGGTCCGAGCGCTGGGCGAGTCGAACGCCGAGCGGGGCTACCCCATGTCGGTGGGCAGCCCTCGGTACCGGGAGGCGGCGGCGGGATGGCTGGCCCGCCGCTTCCACGTCGACGTCGACGCCTCCCACGTCTACGCCTGCGTCGGCACCAAGGAGCTCGTGGGCATGCTGCCGCACTGGCTGCGTCTCCGCGATCCGGGGCGCGACACCGTGCTGTACCCGGCGGTGTCGTACCCCACCTATGAGATGGGCGCCACGCTGGCCCGCTGCCGGGCCGTGCCGGTGCCCGTCGACGGGCGCTGGCGCCTCGACCTCGGCGCCGTCGAGGAGGCCGATGCCCGGCGAGCGCTGGTCCTGTGGTTGAACAGCCCCGGAAACCCGGCGGGTCAGGTGGACGACCTGGCGGCGGCGGCGGCGTGGGGGCGGGCTCACGACGTGCCCGTGTTCAGCGACGAGTGCTACAGCGAGTTCACCTGGGTGGGCTCGCCGCGCACCATCCTCGAGCACGGGCTGGACGGCGTGGTGGCCGTCCACTCGCTGTCGAAGCGCTCGAACCTGGCCGGCCTCCGGGCCGGCTTCTACGCCGGGGACCCCTCGTTGGTCCACTACCTCTCGGAGGTCCGCAAGCACACGGGCCTCCTGGTGCCGGGACCGGTGCAGGCCGCCGCCGCCGTGGCCCTCGACGACGATGCCCACGTGGACGCCCAGAGGGCGCGGTACCACCAGCGCATCGAGCGCTTCGGGCAGGTCCTGGCCGCCCTCGACGTCGCCGCCCGCCCGCCCGAAGGTGGGTTCTACCTGTGGGGCGCGGTGCCCGACGGCGACGCCTGGGCCTTCACCGAGCGCCTGGCCGCCGACGCCGGGTGCTTGGTGAGCCCCGGCGACCTCTACGGGGCGCCCGGCGCCGGCCACGTGCGCGTGGCGCTCGTGCAACCCCTCGACCGCCTGGACCTGGTGGCCGAGCGGCTGGGCGTGTCCTGAGCTCCGCCGCGCCGTCCCGACCGGGTTCCGGCACCGTCACCTTGGGTAGAGCAGCGGCGTGGCCGAGGTCGTGCTCGAGGACGTCGAGAAGGTGTACCCCGACGGGACCAGGGCGGTGAGCGACCTCGACTTGTCCATCGAGGACGGCGAGCTGCTCGTCCTGGTCGGTCCCAGCGGCTGCGGCAAGACCACCGCGCTACGCATGGTCGCCGGCCTGGAGGACATCTCGGGAGGGGAGGTGCGCATCGGCGACCGAGTGGTCAACGACGTGCCCTCCCGTGACCGCGACGTGGCCATGGTGTTCCAGAGCTACGCCCTCTACCCCCACCTCAGCGTGGCCGAGAACATCGGCTTCGGGCTCAAGCTGCGAAAGCTGCCCAAGGCCGACATCGCGAAGCGGGTGAAGGAGGCGGCCGCCATCCTCGGTCTCGAGGAGCTCCTCGACCGCAAGCCTCGCCATCTCTCGGGAGGGCAGCGGCAGCGGGTGGCCATGGGCCGGGCCATCGTCCGCGAGCCCCAAGCCTTCCTCATGGACGAGCCGCTCTCCAACCTCGACGCCAAGCTGCGGGTGCAGATGCGAGCAGAGATCGCTCGCATCCAGCGCGATCTCGCCGTCACCACGATCTACGTGACCCACGACCAGACCGAGGCCATGACGCTCGGGCACCGGGTGGCGGTGATGCGCAAGGGGGTGCTCCAGCAGGTGGAGGCGCCCCAGGCCCTCTACGACCGACCCGTGAACCTCTTCGTGGCCGGCTTCATCGGCTCGCCGGCCATGAACCTGGTGGAAGGCACCCTCGAGCGCTCGGGTGAGGGGCTGGTGCTCGTCCTGGGCGCCCAGCGCCTCTCCGTTCCGGCCCAGCTCGTCACCCGGCGGCCGGCGCTGGAGGGGTACCTGGGCCGGCCCCTCGTCGTCGGCATCCGCCCCGAGGACATGGAGGACGCCGCCCTCGCCGAGGGGCCCACCCTGGACGCCACCGTCGACCTGGTCGAGGCCATGGGCTCGGACGTGGTGGTCCACCTCCGCCTCGACGCCCCTCGGCCGGAGGTGGCCGGGCTCGAGGAGCTGGAGCCCGACGACGGCGTGGAGGACCGAGCCGGCGACGGGACGGAGATCATCGCCCGCTTCAGCCCACGCACCCGGGTCAAGGCCGACCAGCGGGCAGCCGTGCGGGTCGACACCAGTCGCCTCCACGTCTTCGACCCGGCCACGGGCCTGGCCATCTGGAACGGACAGCGGACTGCGTGACGTGACGTGAGCACAAGGAGGGAGCACATGCGGAAGCGAGCCTGGATCGGGCTGCTCGTGGCCCTGTCCCTGGTCGGCGCCAGCTGTGGAGGCGGCGACGACGAAGAGGACGCGACCAAGGGAGGCCCTCAGACGGGTGGCGCGTCGCTGGCCGGCCAGGAGCTCGAGGTGGCGGCGACCTGGAGCGGTGCCGAGCAGGCCAACTTCGCCAGGGTGCTCGACCGCTTCAAGGAGAGGACGGGCGCCACCGTGCGCTTCACGTCCACCGGCGACGACATCGCCACCATCCTCGGCACCCGCATCCAGGGCGGGTCCCCGCCCGACGTCGCCGTGCTGCCCCAGCCCGGCCTGCTCAAGGACCTGGCTCAGCGCCAGGCCCTCAAGCCCATCGAGGACGTCGCCGGCAAGGCGGTGGACGAGAACTACCCGCCCGGCTGGCGGGAGCTCGGCAGCGTGGGCGGCACGCTCTACGGCGTGTGGTTCAAGGCGGCCAACAAGTCCACCGTGTGGTACCGCGCCAAGGCCTTCGCCGACGCCGGCGTGCAGCCGCCGCAGACCTGGGAGGACCTGAAGAGGGTGGCCGGCACCATCGCCGACTCGGGGGTCACCCCCTTCGCCGTCGGCGGTGGCGACGGTTGGCCCCTCACCGACTGGTTCGAGAACGTGTACCTGCGCACGGCCGGGCCGGAGCTGTACGACAAGCTCTCCAGGCACGAGATCCCCTGGACCGACCCCAGCGTGAAGAAGGCGCTCACCACCCTCTCCGAGATCTTCGGGAAGCCGGAGTGGCTGGCCGGCGGGACGAACGGGGCGCTGGCCACGACCTTCGACAAGTCGGTGGCCCAGGTGTTCGGCGACCCGCCTCAGGCGGCCATCCTCTACGAGGGCGACTTCGTCGCCAACAACATCGCCAAGGACACCAAGGCCAAGGTCGGCGTGGACGCCAAGCTCTTCCCCTTCCCCTCCATCGACGGGTCGAAGCCGTCCGTGGTGGGCGGCGGTGACGTGGCCGTCCTCCTGAAGGACAGCCCGGCCGGCAAGGAGCTGATCCGCTTCCTGGCCACCCCGGAGGCGGCCGAGCCCTGGGCGGAGGCGGGCGGCTTCACGTCCC
Source organism: Actinomycetota bacterium (assembly GCA_030776745.1). GTDB lineage: Bacteria > Actinomycetota > Acidimicrobiia > Acidimicrobiales > JALYHF01. Next base: position 17,075 of record JALYHF010000231.1, read on the forward strand.
CCAACAAGAAGCTCGACCTCGACCGCTACGCCGACGACACCACCCGCCAGTCGGCCCAGGCGCTCACCGGCGCCGAGATCTTCCGCTTCGACCTGTCCGACCTCGTGCCCGCCGCCTTCGGTGCCACCTCCGGGCAGGGGATGTGGAAGATCCTCCAGGACTTCTTGAAGAACCCGGCCAACGTGGACGGCATCACGCAGCAGCTGGAGGCGGCCGCCACCGTGGCCACGCGCTGAGCGTGGCCGTCGAGGCCAGTCGGCCGACGGCGCTCACCGGTGGCGTCGCCGCCACCGTGGGCGCCCCCCGCCAGCCTCGGCGGCTTCCCCCCAACCTGCCGCTGGCCGCCGCCTTCCTGGCGCCGGCGCTGATCCTGCTCGGCGGGCTGGTCGTGTACCCCATCGGGTTCACCATCGTGCGCAGCCTCCACGACCGGGCCGGCGACACCTTCGTGGGGCTGGGCAACTACCGGGACATGTTCGCGTCCGGGCGCACCTTCACGGCCATCCGCAACACGGCGGTCTGGGTCGTCCTGGCCCCGAGCGTGGTCACCGCGGTGGGCCTGGTCTTCGCCGTGCTCTCCGAGCGGGTGCGTTGGGCCACCGCCTTCAAGGTGGTCGTGTTCATGCCCATGGCCATCTCGTTCCTGGCCGCCGGCGTCATCTTCCGGCTGGTGTACGAGCACGATCCCGACAGGGGCCTGGCCAACGCCGTGATCACGGGCGTGGCCGACGTCTTCCGGGAACCCGGGCGCTACCCGGGAGCGCGCCCTCGGGACACCGGCCTGCTCGTGCCCGACGGCTCCGACGGCTCCGATGGCCAGGCCTTCGTCACCACGGCGTCGTTCTCCCGCGGTGAGCCCGCCCTGCTCGGCCTGATCGGGGTGCGTCCCGAGCTGGTCCCCGAGGACGCCCGGCCGGCGGCGGCGCCGTCTCCCCGCCGCGACGGCGTCGCCGGCGTGGTGTGGCTCGACTTCAGCCCCGGGGGCGCCGGTCGGCCGGGAGTGGTGGACGCCGCCGAGAAGGGACTGCCCGGGGCCAAGGTGGAGGCCCTGGATGCCGCCGGCAAGGTGGCGGCCACCGCCACCAGCGACGCCAGCGGACGCTTCGTCCTCGACGGGCTGGCCGACGGCCGCTACCGGCTCCGGCTGGCCGAGGCCACCTTCCGGGAGCCCTTCGGAGGCGTCCGCTGGCTCGGGCCGGCCCTGGTCACCCCGGCCGTGATCGGGTCCTACCTGTGGATCTGGGCCGGCTTCGCCATGGTGGTGATCGCCGCCGGTCTGGCCGCCATACCCCGGGACGTGCTCGAGGCGGCCCGGGTGGACGGGGGCAGCGAGTGGCAGGTCTTCCGCCGGGTCACGGTGCCGTTGCTGAGCCCCGTGCTGCTCGTGGTGCTCGTCACCCTGGTGATCAACGTGCTCAAGGTCTTCGACCTGGTCCTGGTCATCCCGCCCGGGGCGGTGCAGGACGACGCCAACGTCATCGCCCTCGAGATGTGGCGGGTGTCGTTCGGCGGCGCCAGGGACCAGGGCCTGGGCAGCGCCCTGGGCGTGTTCCTCTTCGTGCTGGTCCTGCCGGCCATGGCCTTCAACATCCGCCGGTTCCGACAGGAGGCGTGATGGCGCGCTTGGTCCGCTTCGTCTCCCGAGGGGCGGTGCAGGCCGTGCTGGCGGTGATCGGCCTGGTCTGGCTGGTGCCCTCCATCGGGCTGGCCGTCTCCTCGCTGCGGTCGGCCTCGGACAACTCGGCCAGCGGGTGGTGGACGGCGCTCTCGGCACCGGGCCAGCTCACCGCCGACAACTACCGGAAGCTGCTCGACAACCCCCGGATGGTCGAGGCCTTCTGGAACACGGTGATGATCACCGTGCCGGCCACCCTCCTGGTGGTGGGCATGGCCGCCCTGGCCGCCTACGCCTTCGCGTGGGTGCGGTTCCCGGGTCGGGACGCGCTGTTCCTGATGGTCGTGGGGCTGCTGGTCGTGCCCCTCCAGGTGGCGCTGATCCCCGTCGCCGACCTCTACGGCAAGCTCGGGCTGTTCGGGCGCATACCCGGCGTGGTGCTGTTCCACGTGGCCTTCGGGCTCCCGTTCGCCATCTTCCTGCTTCGCAACTTCTTCGTCGGCATCCCGAGGGACCTGTTGGAGGCGGCTCGCATGGACGGCGCCAGCGAGTGGACCATCTTCTCTCGCGTGGTGCTACCGCTCGGGCTGCCGGCGGTGGCGTCACTGGCCATCTTCCAGTTCTTGTGGGTCTGGAACGACTTGCTGGTGGGGCTGGTCTTCGCCGGCAACAAGGCAGCGCCGCTCACCGTCGCCATCCGGGAGCAGACCCGCCAGTTCGGGTCCAACATCGACGTGATCGCCCCCGGCGCCTTCTTGTCGATGGTCGTGCCGCTGCTGGTGTTCTTCGCCTTCCAGCGCTACTTCGTGCAGGGCGTGCTGGCGGGCTCCGTCAAGTAGCTACGGAGCGCGCCGGCGCCGACCCTCCTCGGGACCGGAGGCGTCCGATCCGACGACGGCGGCCAGGGCGGCCACGCGCTGGGTGAGGTCGTCGAGCTTGGCCTCGAGGTGGTCGCCCAGCGCCACGATGAGGGCCTCCAGCTGCTCCAGGTCGGGCGGGGTCAGCCGGCTCAGGCGCCGGTCGAGCTTTCGCAGCGTCTCCGCCAGCTGGGGAGGCGACGCCTGGTCCCCGCTCACCGACAGGCGCCGGAGCACCTCGGCCAGCGCCTCCTCGACGGCGGCGAGGTCGGGGGGCCGGGACGGCTGCTGGGCCAGCAGCTGTTCGAGGCTGCCGACCCTCCGTACCAGCTCGTCGAGAACGTCGGGGTCTGCCATGACGCCCGAGTATGGCCACCCGGTAGCCTCCCCGCCATGTCCGATCTGCCCGAGACCATCACCGAGCTGTGGCGGAGGCGGGAGGAGCTCGAGCCGGAGGACCCCGAGGCGACTGCCGCCGTGCACCAGGCCGTGGACCTGCTCGACACGGGCCAGGTCCGGGTGGCCGAGCTCGACGCCGGCTCGGGGGAGGTGGTCGTCCACCAGTGGCTCAAGCAGGCGATCCTGCTGCTGTTCAAGCTGGCGGCCCTGGAGACGGTGGAGGTGGGCCCCTTCGAGTTCGCCGACAAGATCCCGCTCAAGCGGGGCTACGCCCGCTCCGGCGTGCGGGTGGTTCCGGGGGGTTCCGCCCGGTGGGGCTCCTTCCTCGAGCCGGGCGTGGTCATGATGCCCAGCTACGTGAACATCGGCGCCCGGGTGGGCGCCAACACCATGGTCGACACCTGGGCCACGGTGGGCTCCTGCGCCCAGGTCGGTGCCAACGTCCACCTCTCCGGCGGCGTGGGCATCGGCGGCGTCCTCGAGCCGGCTCAGGCGGCACCGGTGATGGTGGGCGACGAGGCCTTCATCGGCAGCCGCTGCATGGTCACCGAGGGGGCTCGGGTGGGCGCGGGGGTGGTCCTCGGCTCGGGCGTCATCCTCAACCCCTCCATCCCGGTGATCTCGGCCGAGACCGGCGAGGAGCTGGCACGGGGCGTGGTTCCCCCCTGGTGCGTGGCCGTGTCCGCCTCTCGTCCCCGCCAGTTCCCCGGGGGCACCTTCGGCCTTCCCTGCGTGCTCGTGATCAAGCGCCTTCCCGAGGGGGAGCGCCACGACAAGGCCAAGCTGAACGACATGCTCCGCCAGCACGGGGCCACGGTGTGACGGTGGACCTCCTGGCCCGCTGTGCCCAACTGGTCGACGTCGCCTCCGTCAGCCACCACGAGGAGGCCATCGCCGACCTGGTGGAGGCCGAGCTCCGGGCGGTGCCGTGGCTGGAGGTCGAACGGCTGGACAACAACGTGGTGGCCCGGACCTGCTCGGGGAAGCAGGAGCGCCTGCTGCTGGCCGGCCACCTCGACACGGTGCCGGCCAGCGGGAACGAACGGGCTCGCATCGAGGGCGACGTGCTGTGGGGCCTGGGATCGGCCGACATGAAGTCCGGCTGCGCCGTCTTCTTGGAGCTGGCCCTGGCCGTGGCCGAGCCCGTGGTCGACGTGACCTACGTGTTCTACGAGTGCGAGGAGGTGGCGTCGGAGTTCAACGGCTTGAAGAAGCTCCTGGGCCGACGGCCGGATCTCACCCGGGCCGATGCCGCCGTCCTCGGAGAGCCCACCGGTGGCCGCATCGAGGCCGGTTGTCAGGGCACGCTGCGCCTCGACGTCACCCTCGGCGGCCGCCGGGCCCACACGGCCAGGCCCTGGATGGGCCGCAACGCCATCCATCGCCTGGCCCCGCTGCTCGACCGGTGCGCGGCCTACCAGGAGCGCCGGCCGGTGCTCGACGGCTGCGAGTACCGCGAAGCGCTCCAGGCCGTCTTCGTGGTGGGAGGCGTGGCCCACAACGTGGTGCCCGACCTGGCCACCGCCCGCCTCAACCACCGCTACGCCCCCGACCGCTCGGCCGACGACGCCGTGGCCCACCTTCGTCACTTCCTCGGGGAGGTGGTCGACGAGGACGGCGGTGACGTCGTCGAGCTCGTCGACCACGCCGACGGGGCCCCGCCCGGCCTCGACCACCCGCTTCTGGCTGCCCTGGCCCGGCGCGTCGACCAGCCTCCGCGGGCCAAGCTGGGCTGGACCGACGTAGCCTTCTTCTCGGCCCGCGGCATCCCCGCCACCAACTTCGGACCCGGTGACCCGGCGCTGGCTCACAGCGACGGGGAACGGGTGGAGCGAGCCGAGATGGAGTCGACCTTCGCCGTGCTCAGATCCGTGCTGGAGGACGGCGCCGGGCGGTAAGGCTTCCGGGCGACGCCACCAACGGCGGACGCCGTGGCAGCATCTGACCCATGGCCCGCTCCCCCTTCCGTCGCTGTTCACTCGCCCTCGTGGGCGTGGCCCTGGCCGTCCTCCCGTCCAGCGCCCAGGCGTCCAACGACCCGAGGTTCGCCGAGCAATGGGGCCTGGCCCAGATCGGCGCTCCCGCGGCGTGGGCGTCCACCACGGGCGCCGGCGTGCGCATCGGGGTGGTCGACACCGGCGTGGACCTCGGCCACGACGACCTGGGCGGCAAGGTGGTGGCCCACACCAGCTGCGTCGACTCGGGAGGCGACCCCGGCGCCTGCCAGGGATCGGGTCAGGACGACCACGGCCACGGGAGCCACGTGGCCGGCATCGCTGCCGCCGCCAAGGACAACGGCAAGGGCGTGGCCGGCGTGGCGCCCGACGCCCGCCTGGTCGTGGCCAAGGCCCTCGACGCCGACGGCGCGGGCACCGTCCAGGAGGTGACGGCCGGGATCAAATGGGTGGTGGACAACGGCGCCCAAGTGGTCAACCTCAGCTTCGGCGAAGGCCTCACCAGGGTCCTGGGCAGCTCCCTGCTGGAGGGCGTGGAGTACGCCTGGGCGCGCGGGGCCATCCCCGTGCTGGCCGCGGGCAACGAGAACCTCCTCGGCATCGGGCTGTTGAGCAGTGCCAACTACGGCGACCTGAACGCCGTGGTGGTGGGGGCGACCACCCGCCGTGGCGACGTGGCCAGCTACTCGAGCCCGTTGGGCAGCGCCAAGTGGAGCCTGGTGGCTCCGGGGGGCGACGCCAGCAGCGACCCGGCCGAGCGGGTCGTGTCGACGTGGCGGTCGGGCGACTACAAGGAACTGGCGGGCACGTCGATGGCCGCGCCCCACGTGGCCGGCGGCCTGGCCCTGCTGCTGGGCAAGGGCCTGAGCCGGGAGGAGGCCATCCAGCGCATCCTCGACACGGCCGACCCCTCCGTCCGCTGCGACGGCGCCTGCCGGGGCCGCCTGGACGTGGCACGGGCGGTGGGACCGCCGCCGCCTCCGCCGCCTCCGCCGCCTCC
>JALYHF010000232.1 GCA_030776745.1 Actinomycetota bacterium
GTACGGCCCGGCCGCAGAAACCCGGCCGGCGAGAAGCGGCCCGGGTGGGCCCGTCCAGAAATCCCCGGGCACCCCGTACCCCTCTGGGCCGTTCAGGACGATCACAGTCCTGACCGGAGCGACCGACCACCTCAAGGAGAGTTCATGTCACCCCGTACACCTCTTGCCAAGATCGCCGCCGCCGCCATGGCCGGGTCTCTCGCCCTCGGCGGGGGCGTGGCCCTGGCCTCGCTGGACGACGACGCCTCCTCAGCCGACGACGTCTCCGAGCTCGTCACCGGCGCCGTCGAAGCCGGCCAGGACGACCTGGACAGCGACGCCGCGATCCCGGACGCCGACAATGGCGATGACGGCACCGGCGACGACGTCAACGGCGACGACGTCAACGACGACGACGTCAACGGTGATGACGGAAGCGACGAGGGCACCGATGACGACGCCAACGCCGAGGACGGCGACGGCGACGGCACCGACGGCGTCCGACCGCACCCGGCCAACCACGGCCAGGTGGTGTCCAACGTGGCCCGCACCACGCCGCCGGGACCTGGCCACGGCAAGGCGGTGTCCGCCGTAGCCCGCGGGACGCACGGCCCGTCGCTGGAGGACGGCGACGAGACCGACGACGAGACCGACGACGACACCGACGACGGCGACGGCCACGAGGGCTCCTCGCGGCGCAGCGCCGGCCATAGTGGCGGCAAGGGCGGCAAGGGCCGCTGAGCCACCAAGCCTCGGATCACGAGGAGGGCATCCCGTCGGGGATGCTCTCCTCTCTCGTGTTGGGCCAGGCCCGTCCGCCCGGGGCGCGGGGAGCCCGAGCGGCCTCTTGGCTAGGGTGAGCCCAGATGGCTTTCGCACCGCGGCGTCGGGGGCGCCGCCAGCCCAGGTGGCTGCTCATCGGGGTCCTGCTCAGCCTCGCCGTCATCACCGTCAACGCCACCTTGTCCGCCCGCTCCAAGGAGCCGGGGCGCCGCCTGGCTCAGCTCGGCTACCTGGACCGGGTCCGTCCCCACGTCGAGCAGTCCACGGCCCAAGGCGACGAGATCGCCCAGGTCCGCTCGGAAGCGGCGAAGCTCGGTCGGGACGGCATCCGGCGCAGGCTCGACCGCGTCGCTCGCCAGGCCGAGGAGGTGCTGGCCGCGGTGAACCAGGTGGAGCCCCCCGAGCCGCTGTCCACCTCTCACAGCCTCCTGGTGGCGGCCGTGGCCGTGCGGGCGAGGGCGGCCACCGCCTTGAGGGACGCCCTTGGTGGGTTGACCGCCAAGCAGTCGCCCACCTCGTCCATCGACGCCCTGGTGGCGGCCGGTGAGAGCATCGTGGCCGCCGACCGGACCTACCAGGTCTTCCTCGACTCCCTCCCGCGCCCCCCGGGTGTGGACGGTCCGGTGATGCCCACCTCGCGCTGGACGCACGACGCCGCGCTGTGGAGCCGAGCAGAGCTGACCGCCTTCGCCGGGGCCCTGCGGGCCACCGCCGCCCCCGGTTCGGTGCGTGACGTGGCCGTGGTGGTGGTCACCACCGAGCCGACCGCCGTGGCCAGCGAAGGCGGGGCGTCGGTCCTTCCCCTCACCAAGGGGCTGCGCCTGGAGGCGGTGGTGGCCAACGTGGGGAACGAGACGGAGCGACGGGTGCCGGTGGTAGCCACCTTGCGGGCCCCGGGGGGCAAGGTCGACACCGCTCGCGACTTCGTCGACCTGGCTCCGGCCCAGCGCCGGGTGGTCACCCTGGGAGGGCTCCAGCCCGTGGCCGGCCCCCCCTCCACCCTCAGCGTGGTGATCGGCCCGGTGGCCGAGGAAACCAGCATCGCCGACAACGGGTTCACCATGTCGCTCCTCCTGCGCGGGTAGGCCGCCGCCGACCTAACCTGCCTCGCTCCCCCCGTCGTCGGGGGGGACCAGCGGCTGGATGCCATGGATCCTGCCCTCGGCCCGGGAGATCACCTCACGGAGGGGCAGTCCGGTGCGCCGGGCAGCTCGGGCGGCGTCGTCGTGCTCCACCTTCACCCGCCCTGGGCTCACCTTCACCCGCACGGCCACGCCGCCCACCTCGACCTCGGTCTCCGATCGACTCGAAGGCCAGCGCTCCAGCTTCGTGGCCCGCACTCCGAGCGATCCCGTCTCCGACGTGAGCACCTTGGCCACGTCGTCGACCAGGGCCGGCTCCACCAGCGCGCTGACGGTGTGCGCGGGCCGACCCTTCTTCATCAGGATGGGGGTGACCCAGGCGTCGTGGGCGCCGCTCTCCAGCAGGTTGGCCACGGCGAAGGCGATGGCCTCGCCGGTGGCGTCGTCCACGTTCACCTCGAGCAGGACGACGGGCTGGCCGGGCCCCGGCCCGGCGTCGGCCGGCGTTCCCAGCACCACCTGGGTCACGTTGGGCAGCGTGTCCAGCTCCCGGGAGCCGGCCCCGAAGCCGGTGGCCTCGACGACCATGGGGGGCATGGGCCCGTAGGCGCCGGCGTTGGCGGCGAGGAGGGCGGCACCCGTGGGCGTGGTCAGCTCCACCCCGACCTCGCGGCCGTAGGTGCGCGCCCCTCGGAGCAGCTCGACGACGGCGGGCGCCGGGTTGGGCAGGATCCCGTGGGCCGTGCGCACCATCCCCATGCCCGTGGCCACGGGGCTGGCCGACACGGCGTCCACGTCCAACACCTCGAGGGCGGCACAGGTGCCCACGATGTCGACGATGGCATCGATGCCGCCCACCTCGTGGAAGACCACCTGCGCCGGGGGGCGCCGGTGCAGGCGGCCCTCGACCTCGGCCAGGACCGAGAACGTGGCCAGAGCACGGTCCCGTACGCGGTCGGGAAGGCGGGCCTCCTCGATCAGGCCCACGATGTGGGCGTGGGTACGGACCACGGCGGTGTCGTCGGCCCGTACCACCACCCGTACGGCGGCGATGCCCCCCCGCTGCACCGGGTGGGCCTCGACCGTCCAGCCGCCCACCGGCAGGCGTCGCACCAGCGCCATCGCCTCATCGAGGTCGGCGCCGGCGTCGACCAGGCTGCCCAGCGCCATGTCGCCGGCGATGCCGGCGAAGCAGTGGAACCAGGCAACGGGCATCAGCGCAGGAGCCGGGCCACGGCGCAGGCGGCGCCGAAGCCGTTGTCGATGCCGACCACGGTGATGCCCGCCGCGCACGACGCCAGCATGGCGAGCAGCGCCGTCACGCCCTCGAAGGCGGCGCCGTAGCCGACGCTGGTCGGTACGGCGACCACCGGACAGCCCGTGATGCCGCCGACCACGCTCGGCAGCGCCCCCTCCATGCCGGCCACCACCACGATGGCGTCGGCCGCCGCCAGGTCGTCGGCGGTGGCCAGCAGCCGGTGCACGCCGGCCACCCCACAGTCGGCGAGGGTATGGGGCCGGAAGCCGTAGGCCGACAGTGTGGCGGCACACTCCTCGGCCACGGGCAGGTCGGCCGTGCCGGCGGTGACCACCAGGATGCGCCCGGGTCGCTCGGAGGCCGGGCGCCAGACCAGCGTGGCCCCCGAGCGGGTGCACCCGGTGTTTCGGGCCATGGCCACCGCCGCCTGCTCGTCGTCGGCCCGGGTCAGGAGGACGGGTCCGCTCATCGGCTCGGCCAGCAGCTCGGCCACGATGGCGGCGCACTGCTCGGGGGTCTTGCCCGGCGCGTAGACCGCCTCCGGCCACCCCTGTCGAAGCTGGCGGTGATGGTCCACGCGGGCAAAGCCCAGGTCGGCGAAGGGCAGGCGGCGCAGGCGGGCCATGGCGTCGTCGGGAGCGAGGGTGCCGGCGCGCACGTCGGAGAGCAGCTGGAGCAGGGTGGGCTCGTCCATGACGACGCTCAGTATTCCGTCTCCTGCCGCCCGCTGCCGCCCTAACCTGCCTCGGGCATGACCCGCATCGCCTTCCTCGGGCCGCCCGGCACGTTCACGGAGGAGGCTCTGCTCACGCAGGCGGACCTGTCCGGAGCCGAGCTGGTGCCCATGCGATCGATGCCCGACGTGCTGGCCGCCACCCAGGCCGGCGACGTCGACCTCGGCTTCGTGGCCCTGGAGAACTCCATCGAGGGCACCGTGAACGTGAGCCTCGACACCCTCATCTTCGGGGCCGACCTGCTCATCCAGCGAGAGGTGGTGCTGCCGGTCAGCCTCAACCTCCTGGCCCCCCCGGGCACGGCCCTGGCTGATGTGCGCCGGGTGGTGTCGTTCCCCCACGCCAGCGCCCAGTGCCGGGACTGGTTCTCCGACAACGCTCCGGGCGTCGAGCTGGTGGCGTCGAACTCGACGGCCGAGGCCGTCCAGGAGGTGGGCAAGCACCGCCCGCCGGCGACGGCGGCGGTGGGCACCGCGCTGGCCGCCGAGCTGTACGGCCTCGAGGTCCTGGCCGCCGACATCGAGGATCACGCCGACAACGCCACCCGCTTCGTGCTGGTGGCGCGATCGGGGATACCCCGACCCACGGGCCACGACAAGACGAGCGTCGTGTGCTTCCAGCGGGCCAACCGCCCCGGGAGCCTGCACGCCATCCTCGGGCAGTTCTCGGCCCGCAACATCAACCTGACCAAGCTCGAGTCCCGGCCCACCAAGCGCGGGCTGGGCGACTACTGCTTCATCATCGACCTCGAGGGCCACGTCGACGACGAGGTTGTGGCCGACTGTCTCCGGGACCTGCACGCCCAGCTGCCCGGGCTGAAGTTCCTCGGCTCCTACCCGGCCGCCGGCGAGCACGGCGCCAGCATCCGGCGCGACGCCGATGCGGCCTGGAAGGCGGCCGACGCCTGGATCGAGGACATCAGGAGCCGGGTCGACCGCTCGTAAGCGGACCCGGTACGCGCCGGTAGCCTGGGCCGAGCTGGGAGGGATGGCAGAGCGGCCGAATGCGAGGCTCTTGAACAGCCTTGGGCGCGAGCCCCGTGGGTTCGAATCCCACTCCCTCCGCCGCAGGTCA
>JALYHF010000233.1 GCA_030776745.1 Actinomycetota bacterium
TCACGTGGATGCGCGACGAGCGGATGCCGGGCACCAGCAGGTAGCGCCGCTCGACGTGGGGGTGGGGCGCGGTCGGGCAGAGGGCGGAGCTGCAGGCGTTCCAGCCGAAATGGTGCAGCTCGTCGCCCGGCTGCGGCATCGTCACCCGGCCGACCTCCCGGCCGTACTGCGGCGACCCAGGGTCGACGTCGAGCACGCACAGTGCGTCCGGCATGCCGTCGCCGTCCGTGTTCAGCACGGCCACATAGGCGAGCTGCTCCGCCGGCCCCTTCATCGCGTCGCGCGCCGAGGGATAGAAGCTCGGATCCGGTTGCCACTGTGCCATCGTCTCGTCTCCTGTCCAGATGCGGGAACGGTTCGGCCCCCCTGGACGCCGGACGCCGCGAAGCGGCGACCGCCGGATGGTAGGGTTAAACCTAAGTCAGAGACCGATCGTCGCACTGGTGAAAATCGGTGGCCACCCCCTCCCTACAGCAACTCGCCGAGCCGCGCCGCCGCGCGGGCGGCCCCGTCCGTCTCCACATCGCGGTAGTGGGACATCGGTGGAGCTCGCGTAGTCCATGCAGCGCCCGGCTCGGTGGCGCGCGAGTCGATGATTGAAGAGGATGTACGCCGCGAAGATCAGGTAGTACGCGTAGTCGGCCAGGGCGACCAAGTGCCTGCCGGGCTGCGGCGTGGACTCGAAGACCGCGGCGGCGTACTGCGTGCCGAAGCGCCTGATGAGCTGGTGCAGGCCGATCGCCAGGGCAACCAGGACGATGGCCTTGACGGCCTCGAGCGTCCCCCAGTCCATGCGTGATCCTCCCTGCCGCGCCCTCGCGAGGTGGCCGTCCGGGCTCGCCTCGTCTCGGGAGGTATGCGCGTCGGCCGGAGCCCTCCAGGGTAGCCCCTGCGCAGTATCGGCAGCACTTCCCGCGCCCCGAGTGCCGGCCATTCTGCGGAATAGGTCCAGCTAATCCGCGCTGCCTCGTGGCTGAGTCAGCACTTGTAGCCGGCATGCTGGCTACGGCCGGGCGAGCGCGCTCGCCCGGCCGGCGGGTATCTCGTCGCGGCTGAGCGCGTCGACTTCCTCGAGCGCCGGTGCCATGACGGCGAACCGGTCGGCCGTCTCGGTCGCACCGGGGAGGTTGAGGGTCGCGAACGTGAGCGTTACATCCACGTGGTGTGCGAAGCGCAGCAGGGGTAGATGCAGCAGAGCGCCCTCTAGTCAGGAGCAGACGACGGGCGGGGACGGCATCTCGCCAGATCAGGTTAGGTCCAACGGCTCAGCACCATTGACACCGCCACCTGCACGGCGTACGCTGTCGCCCACTCGGTGCCCTGACTAGGTACTCCTCTCCGCCCGTCTAGAGAAGGCAAGACGATGGGGTCTTCGCTCTTCGCGCCGACCTATGCACGGCCACCACCCGTCTGGTCCGGCTGGTACCTGAGCACTGCTCTCCCCGGATGCCGGATCGTGACCTCGCGCCCCTGAGCGCCCTGCTCCGTCCGACCCATCGGCGCCCATGCCCTGTGCGCGGCGTGCCCGATCCGGAAGCGTAGCGGTAGTCGCGGGTACAGGAAGGAGACGTCATGGCCGACGCTCAGGCCGTCGGGGTCGGTCCGGAGGATCGACTCGCCCCCCGGGAAGTCCACAAGGTACCGGATCCTTTCCCGCTGACCTTCGCGGGCATGCTGGCGATGTTGGGCCCGCAGGCGATCAACTTCGGCATCTCGGTCGGCGGCGGCGAGGCGTACCTGCTGCCGAACATCGCCGCCCGCGGCGCCCTGCACATGCACTGGCTGATGATCGTCTCGGTGGTGCTCGAGACGGCGCTCGTGTACGAGTGCATGAAGTACAGCATGGCCACCGGGCGGTCGTTCTTCGCGGCCACGTACGACCTGAAGCCGTACGGCTTCTGGCCGTGGTTCTGGGCAATCGGGGCCACAATCCAGTACGTCTGGCCCTCCTGGATGGGCGGCGCGGTCGTCGCGGCCTGGAAGTTCACCGGCATCTCGACCCAGACCGTCCTGCCCGGCGTCCCCGAAACGACGCTGCCGCCGCAGTACATCTGGGCGGTTATCGCCCTGACGCTGGTCCTGGTCATCTTCTACTTCTCGGACCGGACCTACACGTTCCTGTCGAAATTCTTCATCGTCATCATGTTCGCCAACATCGCCCTGGTGCTCGTCATCACGGCGATCGCGGCCAGGCCCGAGCATTACTGGCAGGCGCTGCTGGGCTATCTCGGGATCAGCTTCCTCATGGAGGGCTACCCGGCCGGCCTGCCGCAGACCGATGCGCTGGCGCTGTACGGCCAGCCCGGCGGGAGCGTGATGTTCGTGAGCTTCTGGGTCATCGCGGCCGGCTTCGGGATGGGCCGCTACGCCGGGCAGGTGACCGGCCCGCTCCGGCCGCCGGAGAAGATCACCGTCCAGGAGATGCGCTGGGACACGGACGACCCCGCCGAGCGTGCCAAGATGCAGCAGTGGGCGAAGCTCGGCGCCTACAGCCTGATCCTCTGGTGGGCGCTCATCGGCGGCCTGCTCATGACGTACCTGTACACGGTGGCCGGGCTCGCCTACCTCCACGAGAACTTCGTGGCCACCGGCCAGATCCCGACCGGCGTCGACGTCCCGCTCCAGATGGCCACGGTCGCCGCCGGCGTGCTCGGCCAGGTGGCCGGCTGGCTGATGCTGCTGTTCATCATGGTCACGCTGTTCGATGCCCAGTTCCCCCTCTACGACACGCAGATGGGCCGGACCTGGACCGACGCAATCGCGGTGAGCGGGAAGACCGGGGGGAGGCCATACCGCTTCTGGTACTTCGTGGTGGTGACGATTTGTGTCCTGCTCGGGTTCGTCCTGATCCTGCAGGCGCAGCCGTTCATCATCTGGCTCGCGGGCTCCGTCATCGGGCTGATGCTGCGCTCGATCGGGGCTCTCCAGATCATGCGGATCAACGACACGCGCCTGCCCCCGGACTTCCGGGTGAGCAAGATGAACCGGGCGATCCTCTGGTTCACCTTCATCAGCGGGTTCATGGCGGTCCTGGTCTGGTTGCAGACCGGCGGGCTCGCCGAGATCCGCTCGCGCTGGGGGCTGTAGTCAGGCGTTGGGCAGCCCCGGTGGGGCTGCCCCAGATCTCCGCCCCGCCCAAGGTTCCCGCCCATGATGGCCGTCATCTGGCACCTGATGATGCTGGTCTGGCTCGTGGCCTGGCTGTTCGGACTCTGGTGGATCTGGCCACGCATCGAGCGGCTGGAGGTCAGCGGGGAACTCGCCGTGGCGCTGCTCTGGCTGCTCATCGGCGCGCTCGCCTGGATCGTCGCCTTCAACCTGGGGCGGCAGGCGGTCAGGCAGCCCACTCGTAGCTGCGGTGCGGACCGCCGAGCACCCGCTGGAGAGCGGCTCATCCCCGTCAGCATCCCCAGGCCGTGCCGAAACGTGCGGTTGAACAAGGTGTCTTGAATGAGAGCTCGTACATCGGTGCCCGGTGTGGCTGGGCCTGGGCCTGCTCGTTGATGGAATCGCGCCCACCGCGCTCCTCTTCCGTGACCGGGCTCGAGTGCCGCAGCTACTGCTGAGTAGGTCCGGCTTCGAGGTCGGGTCGGGTGGCGGAGCTATCGGCCGGCGGCCGGCGCCCGGCCGTGATGTAGCGGTACAGGGTCGAGCGGGAGGCGCGGAGGGTCGTGCAGATCTCGGCGATCGCGTGGCGCGGGTCGGCGTAGAGCGCCTGGGCCAGCGCCACCTTCCGGGCGTCGTCGAGTGCCGCCGCCTTCGGTCGCCCGCCCCGCTTGCCGCGGGCCCGCGCCGCCGCCAGACCGGCCCGGGTCCGCTCGCGGAGCACGTCGCGCTCGAACTCAGCCAGGGCGGCGAAGACTACGGCCGATTACACCGAGCCCAACGTCCACTATGATGGCGGCAGGATCGCCGCCCCGCCCGTGGTGGGGCGGCCCGCGCGGCGCCGACCGCGCCACGCCGATTGAGGACCGATCGATGCACCTGCGGCGCCTCGTCCTGGCCGCCTCCGCACTCCTGCCAGCCGTGGCGCTCATGCGTGGGCTGGCCCGCTTCCTCCTGCGCGGTGGTCACGCCGGGCCCCTGGTCACGCCGGCTTGGGGGTGGTCGTTCCATCTCCCGATTCCCTACGGCCTCCGCCTGCGGACCCTGCGCCTCCTCGGTTACAGCTTCATCGTCGGCGCCGTCGCAGTGATCCGCTCGGCCGATGGGCGGGTCCTCGTGGCACGCCACACCTATCCCGTCGGCCGGTCCCGGCACGAGGTGTGGGCGCTCCCGGGCGGCGCGGTCGAGAAGTACGAGCGCATCCCCCAGGCCCTGCGACGCGAGCTCGATCAGGAGTTGGGCGTCGAGGTGTCGGTCGAGCGCCTGCTCCTGGTCGACGCGGCGGAGGCCCCTCGCCTCGATTTCGTCTTCGCGTGCGAGGTTCGGCATGGGCGGTTCCGCCCCAGCTCGGAGGTCGCCGAGATCGGCTGGTTCGACCCCAATCGCCTGCCGGACGGGATGAGCACCCGACACG
>JALYHF010000234.1 GCA_030776745.1 Actinomycetota bacterium
ACCCACCACCATGCTCCTCACGGTGAACGGCCGTCAGGTGCGCGTGGCCCGGTCCAACCCCACCGTGGCGACCGCCCTCGAAGCGGCTGGGGTCGCCCCGAAGGACGGAACACTGTTCTCGGCCGGCACCCACACCCCCCTCGACCGCCACTTCACCCCGGCCCGACTGTCGGTCAACGGCATCCCGGCCACGCGCAAGACGCGGGTGAGCGCCGGGGCGCGGATCGACGCCGCTCCGGGGCGGGATGTGGTGGAGGCGACGGCCCAGCGGCAGGCCCCCACGCCGCCACCGCCGCTGCCGCCCGTGGAGCACTCGCTGTGGTACCCCGGGACCAGCGGTCGGGAGGACCAGGTCTACGGGACCGTCAGCGGGGAGGTGCTCTCCCGCCGGCCGCTGGTGGAGCCCGTCCCTCCCCGCCGGGAGGAGGGCAACATCGTCGCCCTCACCTTCGACGACGGCCCGCACCCCGTCTGGACGCCGCAGGTCCTCGAGATCTTGCGGTCGGAAGGCGTGAAGGCCACCTTCTGCGTGGTCGGCAGCATGGGGAAGAAGCACGTCGACCTCGTCCAGGCCGTGCGGGAGGCCGGCCACGTCTTGTGCAACCACACCGAGAACCACGCAGAGAAGCTCGACACGGCCAGCTCCGAGAAGGTGGTCGACGAGATCGACGGCGGGTTCCGGTTCCTGGAGAGCGCGGTCGGGGCGCCTCCGCCTCTGTACCGCCCGCCCGGCGGTCACGTCGGACCCAAGGTCATAGAGGTCGCCCAGCGCAAGGGGATGCGCGTCCTGAACTGGACGGTGGCCCCCCGCGACCACGAGAAGGCGCCCGCCGACGTCATCCTGGCCCGAACGCTCGAGGCCGTCCGCCCCGGCGCCGTCATCTTGCTCCACGACGGTGGAGGCGACCGTGCTCAGACCGTGGCCATGCTGCGGCCGCTCATCCAACAGCTCAAGGGGCGCGGCTTCGGCTTCGCCACCCCGCTCGGGCCGCCAGCGCCTCCCGGTTGAGCACTGGCGAGGCGCCGGCCGCTCGGCGTCAGCCCGGGAGGAGCTCCTGCTTGCGCCGCCACATCTCCCGTTGCATGTCCTTGAGCCGCTCCACGCTCACCTGAGCCTGCAGCTTCGGGAAGATGTTGGTCTCCTCCTCCTCGACGTGGTGGCGCACCGAGTTCATGAGCATGCGCACCGCATGGCGCACCTGGGGGTCGCCGGGCTCCATGGCCTCGATCTCGGAGATGAGGGTCTTGGCCATCTCGTGCTCCTGCTGCGCCTCGTCGGCCAGGTCGGGGTCGACCTCGTCCTCGATGACGGGGTACAGGATCTCCTCCTCGAGGACGGCGTGCACCGTCAGCTCTTGGCAGATCTGGAGGATGATCGCGTGGTTGCCCCCCTCCCCCGCCTGCTTGTACAACCGCTCGACCTTGCGGTGGTCATCCATCAAGACCTTGATGGCGTCCGACATCGGATCCTCCCTCTGTGGCTAGCGCAGACTGACTACCCCGAAGCTACCCGGTTGACTCCTGAGAAGCCCGCCCGGCCCGGGCTCGCCCTTCCGGGGCGCGACCTCACGCAGGCGGACGCAGCCGCACGTCCAGCGGCGTGGCCAGGTCGGCGTCCCGGGCCTTGAGGTTGGCAAGGGTCCGGGACAGGAGGTCGAGAACCCGTTGCTGGTCGGAGCCCACCTCGACGGACAGCAGGTACAACAGACAGCTGGCCAGGTCGGCCTGGGCCACGAGCAGGTGACCGGTCGAGGCCGGGTCGCCGCTGATCTCGGCCACCGCGGCGTCGAGCAACCGCTCGAACTCGGACAGGTCCTCGCGGTGCACGAGGGCGCCCACCAACGCCGTGGCCACCTCGGCGGCCCGTTCCGCCCCCATGGGGTCGCGGCCCATGCCGCGACATTACCGGCTCGCATGCACCTGACCGAGCCTCGTCCCGAGCGGCCGGCAGGGAACGCCACGTGGAGCTTGGAGGGCGCTCGTGTGGGCGCTGGGAACGGGTTGGCCTCGACGATGCTCGTCAGGTCGCCACCGCGCCGTGCCCGAGCGAGCGCAGCAGCTCGCGGAGCCGGTCCATCGAGACCTTCTTGCGACCGCCGACGTTGATCCCACGCAGCAGGGCCACCTATGTCACCACCGCCGCATGATGGCGGTCCACGCCCCGGGCGTCGGCTCGGTGCGCCGGATCGACCCCTCGCCTCCTCTTGCTGGGTTAGGGTCGGGCACCTGCCGGGGGATCGACGAGGGGTCGATGGAAGCAACCACGTTCTACGAGAGTGCCAGAGGGCTCCAGCTCTCGTCGGTGGCATGGCTCCTCGACCATCACCTCACCAAGGCCGCCGAACGGCGCCGAATCGTCGACGACCTGGCTCTGCGGCCCGGTGACGTCGTGCTGGACTCGGCCTGCGGCCCGGGATTCTGGGTGAAGATGTTCGCCGAGAAGGTGTCGCCCGGGGGCAAGGTCGTGGGCCTCGACTTCTCCCCCGACCTGCTCGACTACGCGCTGGCCAGCCTGGAGCAGGCTCCCCTCGCCGGCGCCGTCGACCTCGTCCTGGGTGATCTCCAGGACCTCCCGTTCCGTCCGGGCAGCTTCGACGCGGTCTTCATCGGCAACTCCTTCTGCTACTTCCGGGAGATCCCCGAGCTGCTCGATGCGCACAAGCGGGTGACGAGAGGGGGCGGAAGGGTCATCTCCAAGGAGTTCGACGGCGGCACGGTGATCTTCCACCCGCTCGACCCCTGTCTCACCCTGAGGGTGGTGTCGGCCGCGGCCCACGCCCTCGAGGACGACCCCACACCACGGTTCGACAACTTCGTGGGCCGGAAGATGCAGGGGCTGTTCCTCCGGACGGGCTTTCAGGACGTCTCCACCCGCAGCTACGCCATCCAGAAGGTGGCGCCTCTGGCTCCGGAGGCCAAGCGCTACCTGGCCGGCAACGCCGGTTGGTACGGGCGGCTGGCCGTGCCGTACATCTCCGACGAGGACCGTCAGCGCTGGGAGGCGGCGTTCGACCCGGGCTCGCAGGACTACATCCTCGACCGCGAGGACTTCTACTTCTGCATGGTGGAGACCGTCACCGAAGGCACCGTCGGGAGGGCGAGCGCGACAGGCATCGGCTGAGGAGCTTCAGTGTCGCAGCCTTTCGTCATCGTGTGGCCATGGAGCTGTGGACGGACCGAGGTCTCCAGGTCGGGGACCTGGGGATGAGCGGGCATAGCCGCTGGTGACGGTGCCTGTTCGTCGTCCACTGGTTGCCGACAGCGGTTCCCCACCAAGCTTTCCGACGGTGCCCGACCAAGGCGTACCCGATCGAGGACAGGCGGTGAGCGGTGCCTGAGGGGTTGCGGGGCGTGCTGCCCAGCCAGTGGATCACCAAGGCCATCGACGACGGCCAGATCCACTCTGCGTTCACCATCCCCGAGGCCAACGTGCAGCCCGCCAGCCTGGACCTGCGCCTGGGCGAGGTCGCTTACCGGCTGCGCTGCAGCTTCCTGCCGGGCGCTCAGTCCGTCGAGGTCAAGCTGGCCGACTACGCGATGGGCGAGGTCAGCTTGATCGAAGGTGGCATCCTCGAGCGCGACCGGCCCTACCTCATACCGCTCATGGAGGAGCTCAGGCTCCCTCCGCACGTGCACGCCAAGGCCAACCCGCGCAGCTCCACCGGGCGGGTAGATGTGTTCACCCGTGTGGTGACCGACCAGAGCGACCGCTTCGACGAGGTCGTCCCCGGCTACCACGGCCGTCTCTACCTGGAGGTGGTGCCCCGTTCCTTCGCCGTACGGGTCGAGCGCCACGTGTCCCTGAACCAGCTCCGCCTCGTCGCCGGCGACGCGACGGTCACCGATGGTGAGCTCGCCTCCGTCCACGCCCAGCAGCCGCTGCTGTACTACAACGGATCTCCCGTCCCGCAGCTTCCCCTCAGCCGCGGCCTGCTGTTCAGCCTCGACCTCACGGGCGACGAGAACGGGGTGATCGGCTACCGGGCCAAGAAGAACAGCCGTCTGCTCGACCTGGGCCAGGTCGGCTACGACCCGACGGACTACTGGGAACCGGTCGTGCGCGAGCCCCAGCACCGCGTGGTCCTCGAACCCGAGGAGTTCTACCTCTTGCTGTCGGCCGAGGCGGTCCGGGTCCCGGCCGGGCTGGCCGCCGAGATGGCCGCCTTCGACCCCACCAGCGGTGAGCTGCGCACCCACTACGCGGGCTTCTTCGACCCGGGGTTCGGCGAAGGAGCGGGCCTGCTGGGCAGCCGGGCCGCCCTCGAGGTCCGAGCGCACGACGTCCCCTTCGTGGTGGAGAACCGCCAGCGCGTCGCCCGCCTGGCCTTCGAGCGGATGGCCGAAGCCCCGTCGATCCTCTACGGAGAGGACATCGGCTCGAGCTACCAGCGCCAGCAGGTCATGCTGAGCAAGCATTTCGTGGCGCCCAGTGGCGGCGACCAGCTCCGGTTGATGGCGGGTTGGCCGTAGGCCCTGTCGGGCACGGCCCACCAT
The DNA here is from genome assembly GCA_030776745.1 of Actinomycetota bacterium. GTDB lineage: Bacteria > Actinomycetota > Acidimicrobiia > Acidimicrobiales > JALYHF01. The sequence goes on from JALYHF010000234.1 coordinate 4,495, forward strand.
CGCGCCTGCCCGTCCTATCGGGCGCGGGGCGGCCCCGGTGGGGCGTAGCGTCGGCGCGACGAAGGAGGTCCAGATGAAGTTCCTGGTGATATGGCGCGTCGAGCTCTCCCGGGTGTCCGGAGACATGATGAAGTCGGTCCTGACCATGCCGGACTACGCCGGTCCGCTGGAAGAGCAGGGCAAGGTGGTCGGTCGGTACCACATCGTCGGTTCTCACGGCGGGGCGTGGATCTACGACGTGAGCTCCAACGAGGAGCTCGAGATGCTCCTGGCCAAGTCGCCGGTCTACAACTTCGCTCACTTCCAGGTGTACCCGCTGGCCGATATGGCGGCCCTCCCGCTCCAGTCCCCCGAGTAGCCCAGCGCGGGGGATGCGGGCGGTCGTTCAGCGCGTCATCGAGGCCCGCGTCCGCGTCGACGACGAGGTGATCGGACGCATCGGGCCCGGTCTTTTCGTGCTGGTGGGCGTCACCCACGGCGACACTCCGGCCGTGAGCCGGTCGATCGCCTCCAGGCTGTGGCACCTGCGGATCTTCGACGACGAAGCGGGGGTGATGAACCACCCGGTGTCCGATGTGGGCGGCCAGGTCCTGGTCGTGAGCCAGTTCACGCTCTACGGAGACACCAGCCGAGGGAGGCGCCCTTCCTGGGCAGCGGCGGCCCCGGCGGCGGAGGCGAAGCCGATGGTCGATGAGGTGATGGCCGAGCTGCGTCGTCTCGGCGCCACCGTGGCCACCGGCCGCTTCGGCGAGCAGATGCTCGTCGAGATCGTGAACGACGGGCCGGTGACGGTCCTGGTCGAGGCCTGACCCCCCGAGGGGTTACTGGTCCGCCCCAGTCACTTGCCGACCTCGCCTCGGCGTAGCCGGCCGGCGGCCGCGGCCAACGCCGCGCGAGCCTCCTCTTCCCGCGCCCGCGCTCGCCTCGCCTCCTCCCTCGCCGCCGCCGCCCGCGCCCGCGCCGAGGCCAGCTCCCGCTCGAGCTCCTCGACGGTCGCCACGGCTTGGTCCACGGCCGAGCGCGCCCGCTGGGCATCGGCTGCCGCCTCGGCGGCCTGCTGCTCGAGCCGTCTCGTCTCCTGCCGTGCCCGCTCCAGCTCCTCCTCGTCCCGGCGCCCGTCCCGCTCCTCGGGCACCTCGATCGGCGCACCAGCTTCCTGGGGCGGCGCCGTCGGCAGGGGTAGGTCGAGCAGCCCGCCGAACCCGGCTGGGCGGGGCGCGGCGGTGACCAGCCGGCCGCGCCGGGCGAGGGCGGCCACCTCGGTCTCCGACGAGGCCGCCTCCAGGGTGGCCTCGATCTCCTCGCGGTGGGCGTCGGGGTGGCCGCCCCCGCGCCTCGCCAGCACCTCGAGGGCCTCCTCGGCCAGGGCCGCGATCAGTGCCCGGCGCTCCTCGGCGGCCTGGTGCAGGGCGCGTGGGTCGCCGCCGGAGACGACCTCTTCGTGGGCGCGCCGGAGCCGCTCGCCGGCCGAGACGAGCGCGTCGATCCGATCCGGGGCCTCCAGGGCCAGATGGTCGATGGCCCAGGCAGCCAGCGTGGGCCGTCGCAGGCCAGCCACCTGGCGCGCCTCCTCTCGCCGTCCCGTCCCCCGGAGCTCGGCGACCAGGCGTTGGCGGGCGGGGAGGAAGTCGCCCGGGTCACCCGCGTAGAGCTCGTCGACGGCCCGTTCGACGTCGGGCTTCGCTTCACCGTCGGCCACGGCCTCGTGCGCTACCGGCGGCGCAGTCGGCGCAGCCGCCGCAGGAGCCCTGGCCTCCGGCGACCAGCGACGGTGAGGCCGCGTTCCTTCGAGAGCGTCTCGATCTCGCCCTCGACGGCTCGGCGTTCCGCGTCGGACAGGTCGCCTGCGAGTAGCTCTCTGAGGAACTTCAGGCGTTCGGCGATCCACCGTTCCCCGTCGACGATCCGGCCGGACACGACCGAAGCGTAGAAGCGCACGCCAGCCGAGTCGAGGGGTTCGTTTGCCGAGGACGCCGGTGTGAGATGGTGACCACTGCGGGACGAGTGACAACTGGAGGTGTGCCGTGACCAACGCGCCGCGAGACGTTGAGCGCATGTACTCCGTCAACGAGGTGGTGGCCAAGCTGCGCCGCCTCGCCGACGCGCTCGAGGCGGAGAAGCCCTTCCGCATCCAAGTCGCCGGGGAACGCATCTCCGTTCCCCGCCGCGCCCAGTTCAGCGTCGAGCACGAACGAGGCGAGGGCGAGGAGGAGGTCGAGTTCCAGCTGAAGTGGACGACCGACGCCCCGGAAGAGCCTGATTCCGCCAGCGACGAGCCGGTCGTCTGATGTTGGCCCTTCGGGTTCCGGGGCGCCGACGTGGGACCTCTGTCCCAGCCCTGCTTGGTTGAGATGGACCCCTACTAGTCAGATGTGTTCCGCCGGCTCGGACCGGTGTTCAAGGCCCTCGCCGGTGGGACGCGGCGGAACTGCTCGAGGAGCTCTTCGGCGAGGTGAAGCCCCGTCCCGATCTGCCGCACGAAGTCGGCATCCGAGGGCCGGCGTCCAGCGGCGAGGGGACCTGCGCCGAAGCGCTCGTCAGCCGGTGCCTGCCTCGCGCCGCGTCGTTCGTCGCAGCGGTCCCGTGTGACGACAACGCCGCGGGACATTGCCAGCCGGCGAGTGTCGAAGCGAGTCGCTGCCGTTCGACCGGTGGAGCCCGGACGCGACCAGAACCCGGTCAACAGGAACAGAATCACCAGGAAGCCGAGCCACGGTTACCGATAGCTGGCGCAAATGGGGTGGCCCAGGCCGCGGTTCGCCGGGCGGTTACCTCTTGGTGTTCTGCCGCTCGATGGCGAGGGAGTCGTCATCCGACCGGTTCAGGAACTCCGGACCAGCAGCAATGGCCCAGTCGCCCAGTCGCCGGCGGCATCCTGGTGGGGTGGGTCTAGCCGTTCTCTTGCTCGTCCTCATCCCTTTGTGGCTCCTCCTGGGAACAGCAGCGGCGAGGGATGCCGATGCCCGTGGCCGAGACGGCCGCTTGGTCGGGGTGGCGTGGGTCCTGTGCTGGCCAGTCGGAGTCGTGCTGTGGATGGACTGCCGTCGTTCCGAGCGGATGTCCGGCGAACCGGGTCAACCCCAGAGCCCGTCAGCGGGGCTCAGAGAGGGGGCCGACGCCACGGGTCGAGGATGACGCCTCGAGAGTGGGTGGCCCTGGCGGCTCGAGCTGGCGAGGCGATCTATCGCTCCCTGCCGCGGCCTCGCGCCCCCTCGGGCAGTCGGGGTGTGCACTTCGGGTCGTCGACGCCCTTCACGGCGACCGGCAGGATCGGGCCAAGACCGGCAGGGCCGCCCAGCACACCTGGGCGCCTCGGCGATGGCGCGCCTGGTCGACGTGCAGGTCGCCAAGCGCCGCTTCCTCTACCACTACCGCGAGGCCGCCTTCATCTACGAGGACCTCCTGGCCGCCCGCAACGTGCTCACCACCAGCCTTGCCCCCGACGAGGCGCCGGCCGCCCCGGTCGTGATGACCTACTGACCGCTGGTCGGATCGAGCGGCGCTTTCGGGCAAGGAACGCCCCGAGACCCCTCGGGTGAGGGCCGGGGCCTCGTTGAAGTGCACCCAGCGGGGGTCGAGTCGCTCGCCGCTCGGATGAGCCCAGGTGCCGGTGATCCGAAGCTGGCCCGGTGGCGCCGGTCGGCCCGCCCCGGTCAGGCGCCGGCCCCGGGGATCGGTGAACACCATCCCCTCGGGCTCATCGGCATTGCCGGCGATGCCAAGGCCTCCCCGGTGGTGCAGGCGGTGGTGGGGCCCACACAGCGCCACCAGGTTGGCGGTGTCGGTCCACCACGTCTTCCCAGTGGACGACGTGGTGGACCTGAAGGCACCGGGTGCGCTCACAGCCCGGCACCCGACAGGCCCCGTCTCGCTCCTCCACGGCCAGACGGGTGCGCTCGGGGACGATGCGTTGGGCCCGCCCCACGCTCAGCGGCGCCGCCCCGGCGTCGAGTTGGCCCCGCACGCGCCCGTCACAGCCCAGCAGGCGTCGCAAGGAATCGGGAAGGGCCGGGCCCAGGTGCAGATGGGCCGCCGCGCCGTCCTTTTCGGCTTGGAGGTGGACCACCACCACGTGGCCGCTCCCGATGGGCCCGGGGGGCGCCCGGCGCCACCAGGGAGCGCTCGGCCATGGCTTATAATTAATATTAACAGGAGGGCTCGTCGGACT
>JALYHF010000235.1 GCA_030776745.1 Actinomycetota bacterium
TCCAGTGGGGTGGCCGCCTCGAAGCGGGGAGACGAGCAGAGTGAGCCGTCGCAGGGCGGCCTGCACCAAATCTCCACGACAGACGCGGGACTCCTTCACACGGGCTCCTTATCCTGATCGCCGATGCCATCCCGCACCGTGGTCGTCGTCGAGGACGAAGCATCGATCGCGGCAGCCGTGGCCGCCCGGCTCCGCAGCGAGGGCTACCAGGTGGAGGTGGCCTCGGACGGGGCCGACGGTGTCGCGCTGTGCGAGCGGCTCCGGCCCGACCTGGTCGTGCTCGACCTCATGCTGCCCGGCCTGGACGGCCTCGAGGTCTGCCGGCGGATCCAGAAGGAGCGGCCGGTGCCGGTCCTCATGCTCACCGCTCGCGACTCGGAGACCGACGTGCTGGTCGGCTTGGCCGTCGGCGCCGACGATTACCTCACCAAGCCCTTCAGCCCTCGCGAGCTGGTGGCGCGGGTGAACGCCATCCTGCGCCGCATGGAGCGGACGCTGGTCTTCCCCGGCCCCGTCCTCGAACTGGGCGAGGTGCGGATCATCACAGGGGAGCGCCGGGTCCGCCGGGCGGGGAAGGACGTGCACCTCACCCCGACCGAATTCGACCTGCTCACGTCGCTGGCGTCCGCGCCCGGCAAGGTCCGCACCCGGGAGGACCTGTTGGCCCAGGTCTGGGGATACCGGGACGGCTCGGGACCCCGGACGGTGGACTCTCACGTCCGCGCCCTCCGCCGAAAGCTCGGGCCCGGCATCGTGCGGACGGTGCACGGGGTTGGATACGCCCTGGAGGTGGAGCGGTGAGGCCGCTCGACCCGCTGTCCTCCATCAAGATGAAGCTTGGAACCGTGATCGTCGCCGCGGTGGCGGTCACTGTGCTCGTGGTGTCCCTCGGCGTGGGCGCCGGCATCTCTCCTGTCGTCAGCGCTCTCGCCGCGGGCGCCCTGGCCCTCGGGCTGGTCCAGGTCCTGGCCCACGGCATGACCTCTCCGCTGCGGGAGATGGCCGCCGCCGCCGCGGCCATGGCGCGGGGCGACTACGGCCGGCGGGTTACGGCCAGCTCCCGAGACGAGGTCGGGGAGCTGGCCCGTTCCTTCAACGCCATGGCCGCCCAGCTGGCCGAGGTCGACCGGGTGCGCAGGGACCTGGTGGCCAACGTCTCCCACGAGCTGCGCACGCCCATCAGCGCCCTTCAGGCGGTCCTGGAGAACATGGTCGACGGGGTGGAGCCCGCCGACCACGAGACCCTGCGGACCATGCTCAAGCAGGTCGAGCGGCTCGGGGGCTTGGTGGCCCAGCTGCTCGACCTGTCCCGTCTCGAGTCCGGCGTCGTTCCCCTCCGACGGCTCCGGTTCGACCTCCTCCCCGTGCTGGAGGAGGCGGCCAGCGAGTCCCGCCTGCGCACGCCCGACGTGCAGGTGGCCGTGGCCGTCGAGCCCCCCGAGGCCGTGGCCGACGGGGACCCCGACCGGGTGCACCAGGTGGTCGCCAACCTGCTCGACAACGCCCTGCGCTACTCGCCTCCGGGTAGCACCGTCGACGTGCGGGCCCGCCGCCAACGCGCCAACGTCACCATCGAGGTGAGCGACGACGGCCCTGGCATCAGTCCCGAGGAGTCGGCCCGGGTGTTCGAACGCTTCTACCGGGCCGACGCCGCCCGCTCCTCGGGTGAAGGCGGGGCCGGCCTGGGGCTGGCGATCGCCCGCTGGATCGTGGACCTCCACGGCGGGGAGATCCGAGCGGAGCCGCGTCGCCCCCACGGCTGTCGCATGGTCGTGATCCTTCCCGCGGGTCGAGCATGAGCGGTGTCTCGCCACCAGGGACGGGGCAGACCCCGACGCTGCCTCAGGTGGCCGTCGGAGAGTGGGCCCTCGACCTCGGCCTCGACCGGCCACCGGACCTCACGGTGGTGGTGACCGCACTGGCGGCCGGCTTCGCCCTGGACGGCGTGGTCCGGTCGGGCGTGGTGGGCATCGCCGGGGCCGCGGGCGTTGCCCTGCTGGCGGGCGCCCTCCTGGCCAGCGGCCGGGTGCGCAACCCGCAGGCCCAAGCCCTCGTCGCCGCCTCGGTGCTCTTCGGTGGCTGTCTGGCCCTGCGCACCAGCCCGGGGCTGGTGGCGCTGGACGTGGCAGCCGCGGCGGGCCTGCTGGTCGCCGGCGCCTCCCTCGCCGGCGGTGGGAGCGCGCTCGACCTGTCCGTGCCCGCCGTCGTCAACCGGGGGGTTCATGCCCTGGCCCACGGCTTGGCCGCCGCTTCGTTCCTGCTCCGCCCCCTGGCACTGCCGTCGGGTGCCGGCGGTCCCACCGCGGCCTTGGCCGCCGTCCGGGGGCTTACCCTGGCCCTGGTGCTGGTGGTCCCGCTGGGCCTGCTTCTGGCATCGGCCGACACGGTGTTCGCCAGCTTCTTCGGGGGATTCGACGTGGGCAGCTTGGCCCAGCACGGCGCTCTGATCACCGTGGGGGCCTGGGGCATGGCCGGCCTGCTCCGGCTGGCGTCGGCCCGTCCCGTGCCGCCCCTGCCCGTGCCGGCCCGCCGCCTGCCCGCCCTGGAAGCCACGGTGGCGGTGGGCGCCCTGGTGGCGCTGTTCGTCGCCTTCGCGGTGGCCCAGCTGGTCTCCCTCACAGAGGGCGGGCGCCACGTGATCGAGACGGCGGGGCTGACCTACGCCGAGTACGCCCGCTCGGGGTTCTTCCAGCTCCTGGCCGTGTCTGCCATCACCCTCGCCGTCCTCCTCGGCCTGCGGGGCGTCGCCGATCTCTCCGAGCCCGTCGCCCGGCGACGCTTCGTGGTGCTGGCCCAGGTGGCGGCCGGCCTGACACTGGTCATCGTCTTCGTGGCCGTGCGCCGGCTGGAGCTGTATGAGCACGCCTTCGGCATGACCATGCTCCGGCTCTACGCCCAGGTCTTCGCCCTTTGGATCGGCTCCGTCTTCCTGATGTTGGCGCTGCTCCTCGCTGGTGTGGGCGGAGATCGGCACCGGCTGCCCTCGGCGGCCGCCGCCCTGGGCCTGGCCACGGTACTGGCGCTCAACGCGCTGAACCCCGAGGCGGTGGTGGTACGCCACAACGTCGAGGCTGCCGCCCGCACCAGCCGCTTCGACGCCGCCTACCTGGTGGAGCTGTCGGACGACTCCGTGCCTGCCCTCGTCGGCGCTCTGCCCCGGCTGGACCAGGACAGTCGCCGTCTCGTCCTCGACGCCCTCTGCCCGGCGTCCGAGACGCCGTTCCGCAAATGGCTCGCGTACAACGGCGCCAGGGACCGGGCCGCCGAGGCCCGCAACCAGGCCTGCCCCGCGCTCTGACCCCGCTTACCCCTTCCCACCGTGAGTTTCTCCGCCCAGCAATGGGCAAGAGTGCAACTGGTCTGCCCGGGGGTCAGGCGGTCATTCGGTGGAACGGGACGATGCGCTCCCTTACCTGGACCGCGGCGACGATCCACGCCGCCGGCCCCCGTGGCTCTGGTGGACAGCCTCGGCGTTTCGAGCCGGACGAGAGGGGGTGGCGGTTCGAGCTGCGGCGAAGCCGGCCATTGACGACTCGTGTCGCTGAGCTCTGGGCATTCGAGGGCTTCGAGGCGGGTTGTGGCCGGGGTCTATTCAGGACTTTCTAGGCTCGTCGTTGGGCGGTGCGGACCGCGAACGGCCGGAGCGGGTTCGCTCGGGCGAGCATGGCGAGGCGCCCCGTTGGCGCCGGTCCGCTCGACAGCTCACGCCATTGCTGGCGGAGCCGCAGGACGACGCGGCTCACCACGGGCACCGATGCGGGGGGCGACATGCCCCAAGCGATAGCGCAGGGTCGTAGGCTCGGCCCGGGCATCGCCACGAGCGCCGGCACTCTCGCTACCGTGGATCACCGTCAAGGCACTCGCTTCCACGGTCAACGAACGGGAGAATGGCGAAGAGCCCCTATACCGATGATGAGCAGAGCGGAAATTACTTGTG
>JALYHF010000236.1 GCA_030776745.1 Actinomycetota bacterium
CCGTCGCCCTGGGCGGCCCGGAGGGCCGTGGCCGTGGCCGCGCCCGGGGCCCACTGCGTCGTGGGCTCGTCGGCCAGGGCCGCCGAAGCTCGGCCGGCCCGGTCGTCGTCGTCCACCACGTCGACCACGACGACCGTGATGTTGTCGTTGCCGCCGTGCTCCTTGGCCATGGCGACCAGCTCCCGCGCCGCCTCGTCCGGGTCGTCCATTCGCCGCAGCACCGAGGCGATGTCCTTGTCGCTCACCTCGTTGAACAAGCCGTCGCTGGCCAACAGGATGCGGTCCCCGCGGTACGGGATGACCCGGAAGCAGTCCACCTCGACCTCGGGCTCGATCCCGAGGGCGCGCGTCAACACGTTGTGCTGGGGATGGACGGCCGCCTCCTCGGCGCTCAGCCGGCCGGCCCGCTCCAGCTCCTTGGGGACGCTGTGGTCGTCGGTGAGCTGGTCGAGATCCCCGTCGCGCAGCAGGTAGGCGCGAGAGTCGCCCACGTTGACGATGGCCAGCGCCTCCTCGCCGTTCTCGCGCACCAGCGCCAGCGCCGTCATGGTGGTGCCCATGCCCCGCAGCTCGGTTCGCTCCCGGGCCCGCTTCCACACGGCCTCGTTGGCGTTGCGCACGGCGTCGGCCAGCCCGTCGGCGGTGCGGTTGGCGTCGAAGCCGGCCAGGAGGGCCTCCACGGCCGTGAGCGACGCGACCTCGCCCCCGGCGTGGCCGCCCATGCCGTCGGCCACGGCGAACAGCGGGTCGGCCATCAAGAGGTGGTCCTGGTTGTTGGAGCGCACTCGCCCCACGTCGGTGGCCGCTCCGGCCCGCAGCGCCGTCATGGGCACACCCACCCTCCGATGATGGTGCCCCGCTTCCTCACTTGGTCACCTCGAGCACGGTCCGGCCGATCTGGACGCGGTCGCCCCGGCGCAGGGCGACGGGGGCGGACACCGGCTTGGCGTTGAGGAACGTGCCGTTGGTCGAGCCGAGGTCCTCCAGCCACAACCGGTTGTCCTTGCGGAAGACGCGGGCATGGAGCTGCGAAACGTAGCTGTCGTCGCTCAGGGCCACCTGGCACCCGTTGGCCCTCCCCACCGTCAGCTCGTCGCCCAGCTCGTAGACGGTCCCTCGCCGGGCCGGCGGCTCCACCACCTTCAGGCGGGCGGCGGCGTCGGCCGCCGGCGCCCGGGAGGAGGTCTTGGCCGGTGCAGCACTGGTCATGGCCGAGGCGGGGGCCGGTGCCGGGGCGTTGACCTCGGTCCACACGGCCCGCAGGACGCGGAGGAAGAACAGCCACAGGAGAGCGAGGAAGCAGAACTTGAGGATGGTGAGCAGCGACTCGGGCACTACGACGCCTCGAAGCGCAGCTTGGCCGAGCCCACCGTGATCTCGTCGCCGTCGGCCAGCCGCCGTTCCTTGACGCCGGCGCCGTTGACCTTGGTGCCGTTGGTGGAGCCGAGGTCGACGATGACGAAGTCGCTGCCCTGCCGGCGTAGCTCGGCATGGCGGCGGCTCACGCTCGAATCGGCCAGGACGACGTCACACTCCGCCAGCCGGCCGATGGTGAGGGGCTCGTCGCCCACGCCCACCCGCTCTCCGTCGGGGAGGACCACCGAGCCCACGGGGCCGCCCCCGGCGCCGCCGCGGGCCTCGCCGGCCAGGAGGAACATCCCTGGGGTGAGGGAGGGGTCCTCCTCGAGCACCACCTCCACCGGCCCCACGAAGACGTAGCCCTCGCTGCGAGCGTGCTCCCGAGCGGCGTCGGCCAGCTCCCGGACCAGGGCGTCGGAGAACGACTCGAAGCGCTCGAGGTCGCCGGGGGACAGGGCGATGGTGAAGGCGTTGGGGGCGATGACGCCGCGCACGCCCACGGTACGGTGGGCGTCCATCTCCCGGGTGAGACGGCGACCGAGCTCCACGGGCTGGAGCCCGCTGCGGAAGGCCTTGGCGAACACGCCCTCGACGAGGCGCTCGAGGCGGCGCTCGAACTGCTGAAGTCCCATGGTCCCGCTGCTCACCTTACCCACGAACCCCATCGGGAAGCCCTGCCGAGAGTCGCCCGCCAGTCCGCTACCTTGTCTCCCTGCCTCTCGGGCGAGTGGCGGAATTGGCAGACGCGCAGGATTCAGGTTCCTGTGTCCGAAAGGACGTGGGGGTTCAAGTCCCCCCTCGCCCACCACGTCTTCCCCGGTCAGCGGGGTGCGCGACCGGTGATGCAGGCCGACTTCTGCCGGACCCCTTGCTGACCAACTGATCCAGGCCGGGCCCTCCGGCGGGTCGCGGCCCGCGAGTTCACCGGGCAGCGGATGCCCCGGAGTGCCGCCGAACGAAAGCGGCGGTCAGGGCTGTGAGCTGAGTTCCTCGGACAGCTTTCGCACCGTGAGGCCAGCGTGGCGAGCCCGCATCGCCTGCCCAGTGTCATAGGTCAAGAGCGTTGCGGGTCTTCCCCGACGGTTCTCGGCTGCCAGCGCTCGGGCAACGATCTCATCGTCCGGTATCGGCAGCCGAGAGTGGCCAGGGGGGTCGAAGAGAATCTCGACTGTCACTACTCCGCGTGGGATCCCGCCGGTGCTGTCCTTGATCGCCGAGAAGTCCTCGGGCCGCAACACGCCGGCCCGCGTCGGCGACGGCAGCAACCGATCGAGCACCGCCAGCGTGTAGCCAGCACGCCATCGCACGGTGTGGACCCCAGAGCGCTTCAATCCATCGAGCTCATCAACGACCAAGATCGGCACGATCACCCGCACTGGCTCCTCCCGGATCGGGAGCAGCGCCGCCAAGTCGGCGTCCTCGAGCTTCGCTGGGTGAGTCACGTAGAAGCTCGTATCGGCGACGACCAGCACGCCGGGCCGCTGCCAACGCTCGATCTCTTCATCGAGAGCGGCGACTGCCTCCTCGAAGACACGGCTGCGGTCGTTGAGCTCCGTGGTCAGCAGGTTCGACACGGGCGCACTCCCGCCTCGGTCCGGCATCGACTGCAGTAGCCATGACCGCCGCGTGAGCACCAGACGCTCGATGTCGGCCGCCGGGACTTCGACGGAGAGGCGGTGGGCCGCGTCGTTAACCCACCGGACGTACGCGTTGTAGACGTCCAGCGTGGTGCCTGCCGTGCCCCGAGCATTGATGAGCCCGGATGACAGCTCTGACAGCGTGCGTCGAAGCCGTTCAAGACCGACGCCGGGCAGTGGTTCCACCAGCATCCGTCAATGCTGCAGCAGATATACAGCGAACGACGAGATGACGGATCGGAAGCACGTTCTCCGCTCTTCGCATGGCCCCTGACCGTCCTTGTCTTCGACACACACCGGCGCTGCTCCGATCGCCAGCTCCGGGTGATGTCAGGTCGGCTGGGTCCGCCCGCGTGCCACCGCCATGCCTGTCACGGGCACTGTGGTGCCAGCGGTCGGACAGTCTGGTCCTACGTTCGGTTCGCCGACGCGTCGACGGGCAGTCTGCGCGCATGTGAGGGTTCCACCGGCACTGTGGAGTTGTACGAGGATTTGCCTTGTGGGTGTCGCCCGCCAGCATGATGGAACAGGGACCGGATCGGCGGCGCAGAAAGGCGATCACGTTGGTCTGGGCCGAGCTGACCGTCCCCGGAAAGATGGCTTACTCGGGCAGCGGGGTGCGCGGCTGACCGGCTGACGCGGCTTCAGCGTCCCGAACGCCAATGCCGGTCACGAGGGGACCGGTCAGGCCGGCGTGATCGCGCGCCGGACGAGTGCCTCGTAGTCCTCGATGGCGCCGGGGAGCAGACGGAGGCGGACTACCGAGCCGGCCGGCTTCTCGATGATCTCCATGACGTCGGCGACGGCGGGAGTCTCCTCGTCGCCGGCGACGACGATGGCGCCGGGCTCGATCAGGCTGGGGTCGCGCGCCTCGCGAAGGAAGGTCCAGACGTAGCCGCTCTCATCTTCATCCATGAGGTCGCAGGTGATGTCGACGCTGACCACGGCTACCTCCTCCCTGATCCTTCGTCCATGGTACGGGTTGGTTTCGGCCGGGCCGAGGGCGTCGAGCAGTTGCGGCAGCTCGCTGAGGGCACCGATCCTGATGGTGAAGTGCGGGCGCCCGAAGGACGGCAGGAGCTCGAACCCCTCCTCTCGCAGCCGTCCCGCCCGAGGAAGATGCACGATGCGGTACGAGGCGAAGCGCTGGAGGCGCCCGTCGAGCGACGACGGGCCGTTGTCATCGAGCGCACAGAAGACCGAGACACCCCAGAGCGGCTGCCCGTCGAGGACGAAGGCGCATGCGTTCGGCGGGCGTGCTCCGTGAGCTTGGCGAGCATGGTCGGTCCGCCCCGGACGACGACGATGGTGTCGTCGGGCACGGGCTCGTCTCGCAGGTGCGGCCGCAGCTCCTGCCGCTGGTGTTCGTCGGGCATGCGGTCGAAGCTCGACGCGTCGACCGCACTTCTACCGGAGCCTCGTGAACAGACAAGCGCACACCCCACAAGCCGGCGTCGCGACGGTGACCTTCCTCCGTGTCCTCGACTCGCCATTACGAATAAGGCGCAGACGGACCGCTCCTCACGGTCACTTTGCGAGGGCACCTCGAACGGAGGGTCGCTCCGACCCGCCAGGGGTCCACACCGAGGCGCGATGATCGTCACATGGAGCAGCGCCTCTCCCTGATAACGCTCGGTGTCTCCGACGTGGCTCGGGCTCGTGCCTTCTACGAGGGGCTCGGCTGGTCCGGGGAGTCGCCCGATGGCGAGGTCGTGTTCTTCCAAGTCGGCGGGATGATCCTTGCTCTTTGGGGACGCGACAAGCTCGCCGAGGACAGCGTCGTGGAGGACGGCGGAGGCTGGGGCGGGGTCACACTGGCCTACTGCCTTGACTCGCCGGCGAAGGTGGATGCCGTTCTGGCGGAGGCCGCGGGAGTGGGCGCCACGATTGCTCGAGCGGGGGCGCAGACGTTCTGGGGCGGCTATTCCGGGACCTTCATCGACCCGGACGGGCACCCCTGGGAAGTCGCCCACAACCCCGGGCTGGCGGCTCGAGGGCGACGGCTCCGTTCACCTTCACTGACCGACACGGGGGATGGACGGTGCTCCGAACTCCCGCTCGGTGGCCGGGCGCCGGGTCAGCGTTGCGGTCTGAACTTCTCGAGGACCGAAGCCGTCTCTCGGTATCGGACGCCTGGGATGAGGTGGACGCCGTTGAAGGCGCCGCTGTCGCAGACGGCGTGGGCCAGTTCGCATGCGAGCTTCACGCCGGCGCTGCGGTCACGTTCGACGGCGTCGAGCCACGGTGAGGGCACGCTGATCTCGGGGATGTGAGCGACGAGCTTGCGGGCCATCGATGCGCTCGAGAGCACCATCACCCCCGCGTAGACGTCGCCGTCGAAGCGGACCGTGTCCCGCCAGGCGAGGAGGTCCTCGAGGCTGAACGCAACCTGGACGAACAGGAAGTCGGCCCTGCGCTTCCAGTCGGGGAGAGGCGCGAGCCGAGTGGTGACGCCGGCTCGGAACGCGTCGGCCTGGCCGTGGTGCTCCTGGCTGAAGGCGCGCAAGTGCTCGATCATGGCGCGAACGGTTAGCTGGCCAGTGCGGGCGCCGGACACCGGGTCGTCGCCGTACACGAAGAGGAACTCGTCGACGCCGTAGGCGGCTCCGGTGAGGAGGTCTCGGCGGAACCCGAGCATGTTCCGGTCCCGCGCGTTGAGGCAGGCGATCGACCGCCCGCCCATCCGGTCGACCTCGTGGGCCACGGCGATGCTCGACACCGTGGCCCGCCCGACGTGGTTGTCCGGGACGAGGTAGGCAGAGGCGACGTTGCTGAGCACGCCGATCTGATGCCGGACGTGCATGAGTTCGGGCTTCGTCGGAGGCTCGATCTCGCAGATCCACTCGAAGCCCTTCATGCTCACCTGCGGCGGGCCAGGTCGGCGACGGTCCAGAAGCCCGGCTGCGGGTCGTGGACGTAACCACCCGTGGCGTAGCGCGCCAGTCTCGCCCTGTCCTCGTCCGAGAGCAGCTCGATGGCGTCGAAGAAGGCGTCGGGCCCGGCGGCGCGCAAGGCGGTGTCTCCCTCGCTGGGGCGGCGCGGGAGGTGAGTCGTGAGGAAGACGATGGGAACGCCCCTCGAGGTCCGGCCCCTCAAGGCGTTGGCCCTGCCCAGCGACTTCCACACGGTCTCGGTTCGCAGGAGGCCACCCCGGTGGGTGGTGAACGCGCCCGGCACCTCGAAGAACCAGGTCGCACCCTCGCCGTCGGTGGCCACGAAGTCGACGGTCACGCCGGACCTGGGGATGCGGCGGTTCCGCTCGCGGATCACGAACCCCGCGTCGGCCAGGACCTCCTCGGCCAGCCGCTGCGCCGGCTTGCCCTCCCTCGAGGCGCGGCTCTGGAACTCGTCTTCCATCGGAGCCTCGACGAGCGCGAGCTGGCTGCCCGTCCTCGCCGCGGCCTCGTGCGGCGCGCTCTCGGCCAGCGCCTCGCCGACGCGGCGCCGGGCGATGGCGACGTAGGTCTCGTCGGTGTCGTAGCCGATGTACCGGCGTCCGAGCCGGGCCGCCGCGACCAGGGCCGAGCCGCTCCCCATGAACGGATCGAGCACCAGGTCGTCCTTGAACGTATAGAGCTCGATCAGCCTCTCGGGCAGCTCGACAGGGAACGGAGCGGGGTGCCCCACCCGTCGCGCCCTCTCGGGCGGGATCGACCAGAGGTCGAGCGTCATGGCCATGAAGTCGTCGGTCTTGACCGTGGTCTCGTGCGGCAACCCCTGTGCGGCGCGCTGCTTCACGGAGAGAGCACGGTCGAAGCGTCCCTTGCTGGCGACGATGACGCGCTCGGTGACGTCGCGGAGGACGGGGTTGGCGGCGCTGCGGAACGAGCCCCAGGCACACGAGCCGCTGGCCCCTTCGCCCTTCTGCCAGAGGAGCTCCCCCCGGAGAAGCAAGCCGAGATCGTGCTCCAAGATGCGGATGACGTCGGCGGCCAGGCTCCGGTAGGGCTTGCGGCCCAGGTTGGCCACGTTGATCGCCAGGCGCCCTCCGGGCTCGAGCTTTGCGACGCACTCCGCGAAGACGGCCCCGAGGAGGTCCAGGTACTCGAGGTACGAGCCCGGCACCCCTTCGCGCTCGAGCTCCTCCTCGTACTGCTTTCCGGCGAAGTACGGCGGGGAGGTGACGACGAGCGCCACCGAGCCGTCCTCGACCGCTTCCATCGATCGAGCGTCGCCACACACGAACGGGTGAGCGACCGCTCTCGGAGCCCGCACCGTCTGGTCCTCGGTCAGCTCGGGCGGCCGGAAGCGCTCGTAGAACCGCCGGGAGTCGTGGCTCTCGCGCCGACCGACGCCGAAGTTCGAAGTCGACGTGCCCCTTCGCGCCGGCAAGAGCGACCACCTCCTGGGGCGGAGGCTAGATGCTCGGGCCCCAGGACCCTCGGCTTTGCCGGATCACCGCAGGTCGGGCCCCGTCACTCGGCGGGGTCGACGACCTGGCGGTCCACCCGGAAGCCGCCGCCGACGCCCTGCAGCGCCACGTTGTCGACCGCGGTGAGCCGCCCGGCCGAGAAGTGGAGCACCTGGGCCTCGTAGGCCAGCTCGCTGGTGACGCTGAACGAGCCCAGGCCGGTAGCTCCGGTGGACCCCACCGTGAGGAAGCGGGTCCCGCTGCGCACCGTCGAGGAGCGCTTGTGCACGTGGCCCGCCACCACGAGGGGCACGTCGCCGCCCACCTCTGCGGCGAGGGTGGCGTCGTGCACGGCCAGGACGTTCGGCCGCTGCGCCCGCACCAGGGTGGCCACCACCGGCGCCTCCCTGCGCTTGATGGCGATCGCCTCCTCGGGGGACACCTTGTTGTCGGCCGTGAAGGTGGGATCGGCGACGCCGAGGACGCGCAGGCCGCCGATGTCCACCGTACGACCGTCGATCAGCGTGACGTTGGGCACCGCCGCCAGCGCCTGGCGCACGGCGGGCAGGTCGTGGTTGCCGGGAACGAAGTAGTAGGGGACCGGCATCTGGGTGAGGAGCTCGCCGATCCGCGCCTCGATGGGGAAGCCGAAGGAGGTCAGGTCGCCCGTGTCGAGGATGGCCGTCACCTCGAAGCGCTCGGCCAGCTGGGCCGCGACCTCGAGGCCCAAGGGGTTGAGGTGCACGTCGCTCACGTGCAGGAGGGCGAGCTCGGGCGAGGCCTGCTCGGCCGGCCCTGCGGCAGACTCGTACAGGTTCGCCACCTGCCGGCTGACCGCGTCCACGCGGCCCCGCACGTCCTCGAAGCTGCGCACGTGACGGCGCACGTTCTGCAGGATGCCGGGGGCCTGCACCAGCACCCCCTCGAACCTCGGGTTCTCGAAGGCGTTCTCGTCGTAGCTGCGCCACGTCCAGCTGAGGAGCAAGGCAGTGGCGACGAGTGCCC
>JALYHF010000237.1 GCA_030776745.1 Actinomycetota bacterium
CCACCCGCCCGGCCACGTACTTGACCAGCGGGGAGTAGTGCACGATGAGCCGGTCCCGCACGTCTCGGGCCCCGCTCGCCTTGTACTCCTTCCACAGCTGGTCGATGACCCGTGGGTCCTGGGCGTCGAGGGCGGCGGTCGGCCCCCCCGCCGCCGAGGCATCGTAGGGGCGTGGGCGCAGATCGATCACCCCGTTGTGGCTCACCGGCCTGCGGGCGCCACGTGGCCGGCCGGCGGCGGTGGGGATCGAGACGGGTGAAGGCGGCAGCTGCCGAGCCTGAGCGGACGAGAAGGGCAAGGTCATGGTTCCAGAGATACGCAACCAACCGGGAGCCGGTTCAGGTCCCTGCCGGGATTTCGGGGCAGAGGCGATCTCCTGTGTCGACGCCGAGGGATCGGTAGACGCCGGCGGTGGCGGCCGCCGTGGCCCGCCAGGTGAGCCGGCCGGCCACCCGCTGTCCGGCGCCCGACAGCGCCGCCCGCCGGGCCTCGTCGGAGAGGAGCTCGTGCAGCACGGACGCCAGCTCCTCGACGGCACCGGGACGGAAGAGCTCGGCACCGCCACCCAGGACCTCGGGTAGCGATGCCACCCGGCTGGCCACCACGGGCGCCCCGCAGGCCATGGCCTCGAGCGGCGGGAGTCCGAAGCCCTCGTAGCGGGACGGGTAGGCGACGACGGTCGCCGCCCCGTAGAGAGCGCCCAGGTCGCCTCGTGGTACGTAGCCGAGCGCTCGGGTGCCGGCCGGGACCAGCGCGGGATCGGGGGTGGCGCCGGCCAGGACCAGGGGCACCCCTGCCAGGCGGCAGCTGGCGGCCAGCGTGGCCACGTCCTTCCTGGGTTCGACCGTGCCCACGTGGAGGACGAACGACCGGTCCAGCCCGTAGGCGGAACGTACCCGCTCCACCTCGGCGGCCGAGGGCGGCCGCATGTCGGGCCCGGCGGCCAAGGGCACGACCACGGCCTCACGGCCGAACCGCGCCTTCACCCGCTCGGCGGTGAACCCGGACACGGCGATGATCCGGTCGGCTCGCCGGAGGGCCTGGGCGATGGTGGCCTGCTCACCCCTCGCCCGCCACCACGGGAACGCCCAGGGCACGTCGAAGACGGCGAGGTCGTGGACGGTGGCGACGGTGGGGGCGTGGTTCCGCAAGGGGAGGTCCACGTCGAGGCCGTGGACGAGGTCACTGGGCCCGAGGGAGCGCAGCCCGGTCAGGGTGCGGCCGACCCCGGCGCAGGGCCGCCGGACGAGGGCCTCCACCCCCGGCGGCAGCTCGCCGGCGGCGTCGGCCTGCACGGCGGCCACCAGCTCGGCGTCGAGGCGCGGGACCAGCTCTCGCAGCAGCTCGCGGATGTAGGTCTGGACCCCGCTCCCGCCCGGCCGCAAGGCCAGGGCGTTCAGGGCGATTCGGGCCCGCACGTCGCCACCACCGAGAGAAGGAGCCAGAAGTACACGTCCATGGGGAAGATCTCGAGGTAGGTCGCCACCACCGAGGCGCCGGCGACGGCCAGCGTCATGGCCGACACGCCGAGGGCGAGGTCGGCGTCGCGCCCACGGAGGGCGCTGGCGGCCTGGCGGGACGAGCGGAAGCTGGCCACGAGGACGAGCAGGAGGAGCCAGAGCCCCACCACGCCGAGCTCCAGGGCGATCTTGAAGTAGTAGTTGTCCGGTTGGTAGACGTCGGCCTTCCCCTGCAGCGCCGACACCTTCTCGGAGGCGCTGCCGGTGGCGCCGATCCCCGCCCCTGCCGGGTGGGAGCCGATCTCGGAGATCCGCTCCCCCCACGAGCTGACCCGCTCTGCCGAGCTCGACGGTGACAGCACCGGCGAGGCCACGTCGGCGGGCAGGAACAGCAGGCTCACCGCCACCAGCGGCAAGCCGAGCAGCAGGAGCCGGTGACGGGCCCAGCCGATGTAGGCCAGCCCCAGGGCCAGGCCGATCCACGCCCCCCGCACGAAGGTGAAGACGAGGCCGAGGCCGAGCAGCGGGAGGGACACGAGGAAGAGCCGGTTGCGCAGGCGGCCGGGTTCGGAGAACGCCTGGGGGACGCCGACGAGGAGGACCAGCATCAGGAAGAAGCCGAAGCCGAAGGGCTGATTGAACGTGGAGAACGCCCGCAGGAAGCCGCCCGTGGTGCGGATGGTCGTGTTGTACTCGTAGCCGAGGGCGTTGAGGCGCTCGGCGCCGAGCACCTCCTGGGCTATGCCGAAGGCCGAGGTCACCACGCCCACCACCATGAGCACGGTCACCAGGACGTCCCGTTCCCGTTCGTCGAGCGGGCAGCGCCACACGACCGCCGCGACCAGGACGTAGAAGAAGACGACCTTGAGCCCGACGAGGCCCTGGAGCCCGCCGACCACCAGGGCCGAGCCGGAACCGAGGACCAGCAGGGCGACGACGCCCGGCGCCCATCCCGGGAGCCGACGCCCCGGCCGGCCTCGGGCCGAACCCGGTGCCACGAAGGTGGCGACCAGCGTGAGCAGGACCAGTACCTCCTTCCATGCCGCCGCCGCCGGCGGCAGCGGGGTGAGCAAGAGGAGCCCGTTGAAGGGCACGAGGGCGGCCAGCAGGAGAACGCCGCGCTGAGGCCGGGCGAAGATGGCCACGACCACGGGTACCACCACGGCCAGGGCCAGCACCCCGGCCGCTCCACCCTGGAGCACAGCGGCCAACAGCACCGCGTTGGCCATGGCGGGAACCACCGTCGCCGGTCCTCGGGTGTCGCCCAGGAGCGGGGCACCCCAGGCGTGGGCCAGTTCAACTCGCTCGGGCCGCACGCCGATACGTACGTGGCCATGGACCTCTCGGAGCACTTCGGCACCATCTGGCGCCGACGGGGACGGGTGGTGCTGGTCTCGCTGCTCGTCGCCGCCGCCGTGTTCGCCTGGAGTCGCTCGCATCCCGCCGTCTACCGGGCGGAGAGCCTCTTGAGCGTCACCCCCGGCCGGGCGCCGGGGGAGACCAACGTGGAGGAGCACACGCTCTTCCTGGCCCGGACCTACGCCGAGGTGGCCGTCACCACTCCCGTGCTCACCGAGGCCGTCCTGCGGTCGGGACTGGCCATCTCGACGGCGACGGCGGCCGAACGGGTGTCGGCGGAGGCGTCGACCGAGGTCGGCTTCATCCGCCTCTCGGCCACCGGCCCCTCGGCCGAGGAGGCCACCCGGCTGGCCCGAGCGTCGGCAGAGACCCTGATCGACACCATCAGCGCCCGCCAGGCGGAGACCCTCCAACGGGCTCTGGCCCCGGTGGAGGCCGAGCTGGGCCAGCTCGAGCAGGCGCTGGGCAAGCCCGCCCCGAACGGCCCGGGCCAGCTCGCTCTCCAGGCCCGCTACGAGGCGCTGCTGCGCTCGGCGACCGAGGGCCGGCTGCGGCCGACCGACCAGGTGGCCGTGATCGCCGGCGCCCGGTCCGAACCCGAGCCGGTGGCGCCCCGGCCTGTTCGCGACGCCCTGTTCGCCTTCCTGGCCGCGCTGGTGGTGAACGCCGAGCTCGCCGTGCTGCTCGGTGCCCTGGCCGACCGCTTCTCGAGCAAGGGCCAAGACGACGAGATCACCGAGGTGACCGGGCTCCCCGTCCTCGCTCGCGTGCCGACCGGCGACGGCGACGAAGTGGTGGAGGCGTTCCGAGCCCTGCGAACCAACCTCGTGTTCCTGGACACGGTGGAGCGCATGCGCAGCGTGGCCATGGTGAGCGTGGACCCGGGCGCGGGCAAGTCGTTCAGCGCCGTGCACCTGGCCCGGTCGGCCACGGGCCTCGGCATTCCCGTCGTGCTGGTGGACGGCGATCTTCGCCGGCCGAGCATCCACCGCCAGCTGCGCACGGCCCTGGAGCCGGGCCTCAGCGAGCTGCTCCGGGGCGCCGAGCTGCACAGCGCGCTGCGGGGCGTTCCCGGCGACGAGTTCCTGCACGTCCTGACCAGCGGCTCGGCCGTGACCGACCCCGCCGCCGTGGTGGGCGGCCGCCAGTTCGCCGAGGTGCTCGAGCGCCTCGACTGGGCCGGGATGGTGGTGGTCGACACGCCGGCTGGGGCCCTCTTCGCCGACGGGCTGGCCATCGCCTCGCACTGCGATGCCACGCTGGTCGTCGTCGACGCCCGGACGACCAAGCGCCAGGCGGCGCGCCACCTCGTCCAGCAGCTGCGCCAGCTGGGCGCCAACCCCATCGGCGTCGTGTTGAACCGCACCGAGGCGCCGACCAGGGCGGGGTACTACTACCGCTCAGAAGCGCCGGCTCCTTCTTGAGCGAGCTGCGGGTGGCCATCGTCCACGAGCGCTTCACGGAGGTGGGCGGCTCCGAGCGGGTGGTCGAGCAGCTCCGGCGCCTGTGGCCCGATGCCGTCGTCCATGCTGCCCTGGTCGACCGCCCCGCCCTCCCGCCGGGGCTGGCCGGCGCCGACGTCCGGGCCAGCCTGGCCCAGCGCTTCTACCGGGGGGGCCGCGGGTACGCCCACGTGCTGCCGCTCATCCCGGCGGCGATGGCCCACCTCGACCTCGGCGACGTCGACCTGGTCGTGTGCAGCCATCACGCCTTCGCCAACCGGGTGCGCCCGCCGCCGGGCGTACCGGTGATCTCCTACACCCACACGCCGGCTCGGTGGATCTGGGAACCCTCGATGAGGGCGACCGAGGTGGGCGGCGTTCTGGGCCGCCTCGGCCTGTCGGCCTTCGCCGCCAGCCAGCGCCGGGCCGATGCCGCCGCCGCCCGCCGGGCCGGCCGCATCGTGGTGAACTCCCGCCACGTCGCCGGGCGCGTCGGGCGGTGGTGGGGGTGCCCGGCCGACGTGGTCCCGCCCCCCGTCGACACCGAGCGCCACACCCCGGACCCGAGCGTGAGGCGTGAGCCCTTCTTCCTCCTGGCCGGAAGGCTGGTCCCCTACAAGCGCCCGGAGGTCGCCGTGGCCGCCGCCGAGCGGGCCGGCGTGCGGCTCGTCGTGGTCGGGGAGGGCCGGTCACGGGCCGCCGTCGAGGCGGTGGCCGGGCGGGGCACGGTCCTGTTGGGAGAGGTCGACGACGCCACGCTGCTCGACCTCTACCGCCGATGCCGGGCGTTGGTCTTCCCGGGCGAGGAGGACTTCGGCATCGTCCCCGTCGAGGCCCAGGCCTGCGGCGCCCCGGTCCTCGCCCGCCGAATCGGCGGCGTGCTGGACTCCGTCGTGGACGGGGTCACGGGCGCCCTCTACGACGTGGGCGACGACGAGGTGGGCGCGTTGAGCTCCGCCCTGCGGGCCTTCGACCCCTGCCGGTTCGACCCGGACGCGGTCCGGGCCAACGCCGAGCGGTTCTCGGCGTCGAGCTTTCGTCACCGCTTCGCCGAGGTGGTGCGGCGGACGTTCGGGCGGAATGACTGAAGGGCGCCGGCGCCGATGCCGATAGGAGATGCGGTGCTGCGCCTGCGAAACTCGAGGCCCGAGCATGCCGAGGCCGTGCCGGCGGGGCGGCCGGTGTGACCGACGACGAGGGGGCCCGCACCCTGGGTCCCGTCGAGGAAGCAGCCGAGGAGCTGGCCCGGGCCTGGGTCCGGACCGCCCACGAGGCCAGCGTTCGTCTCCGCCAGCAGGCCCAGCGTGAGGCCGACGCCATCGTCGCCGACGCCAAACGGATCCTGGCCGCCGCCGAAGCCCAGGTGGCCCGCCTGCACGCCTACGCCGCCGAGGTGACGGACGGCCTCGCGGGGTTGACCCGCCGACCGGAGGAGCCGGCGGCGTGGGATCCGCTCGGCCTCCGCGTCGAGGACGCACCGTGCCAAGGCGAGGGTAGATCGGCTCCGGGCGCCGGCCCTGCGCCGAGCGTTGCTCCCGTTCCCGGGGCAGGCGCACCCGCCGGCGAGCGGAACGGCGCTCCGGCCGCACCGGTGGTCAGCGTCAACGGCCACACCACACCGGCGTTCCGCGTCGTTCCCTCGGCGGCCGACGTCGACGTCGAGCCCGCCCCCGTCCCGGCCGGCGAGGTGGCCTCGGCCTACGTCCCACTCCTGGGGTCGCGAGGTCGGCACCTCCCGTC
>JALYHF010000238.1 GCA_030776745.1 Actinomycetota bacterium
GGCCAGCGGGGCCATGAACGTGGTGGCAGGCATCGGAGGCCCGGCCGCCGCGCTGTACGCGCTCAACGCCGGGTGGCCGCCGGAGGCGACCCGGGCCACGCTGCAGGCGTACTTCCTGGCCCTCAACGTGGTGGCCCTGGCCAGCCTGGGCCTTCCCAGCCTCGGCCTGGGGCAGGCGGTGGGACTGGTGGTGGGCTGGCTGGCGGGGACGGTCCTGGCCCGGCGACTGCCCCAGCAGGCCGCCATGGGGGCCACGCTGGCCCTGGCCGGCGGCGGCGGCGCCATCGCCGTCGCTCGAGGCCTCGGGTGGTGAAGGCGCCAGTCCGCGTCGCCGTCACACCCCCGGCGTACCCTTGCCGTCGATGAGCCTGCCCCTGCCCAGCTCGCTCTCCCCCTCCAAGGTGGCCTCCTTCAAGGACTGCGCGCTGGCGTTCCGGTTCTCCACCATCGACCGCCTCCCGGAGCCGCCCTCGGTGTGGGCGTGGAGGGGCACGCTCGTGCACCGGGCCCTGGAGCGGCTGTTCAGCGAGGTGCCCGCCGGGCGGCGCAGCCCGGAGGCGGGCTTGGACCAGCTCGAGCAGGCGTGGTCCGAGCTGCGCTCGGGGCCGGACCTGGCCGCTCTCGGGCTCGACGCGTCGGGCGAAGCGGAGCTCTTCGCCGACGCCGCCACGCTGGTGGGCAACTACTTCCGCCTCGAGGAGCCCAACGGCGTCACCGCCATCGGCATCGAGCTCAAGCTGGAGGCCCAGCTGGGCCGGTTGCCGCTGCGGGGCATCCTCGACCGGCTCGATCTCGACCCGGACGGCGAGCTCGTGGTCACCGACTACAAGACGGGCAAGGCACCCGGCGTCGGGTACGAGAACCCCCGCCTGGGGGGCGTGCAGTTCTACGCCTTCCTCTGTGAGCAGGTGCTGGGCCGGCGCCCGGCCCGGGTGCAGCTCCTCCACCTGGCCGACCCCGTGGCCATCGTGAGCGTGCCCACCGCCCAGTCCCTCCGCGGACTGCGAGCCCGGGCGTCGGCCGTGTGGACCGCCGTCGAGCGAGCCTGCCGGGAGGAGGACTTCCGGCCCAAGCCCTCCCGCCTGTGCGAGTACTGCGCCTTCCGCCACTACTGCCCTGCCTTCGGCGGCAACCCCGAAGAGGCACGCGAGCGGGTGGGGGCCGAGGCCAGCGCGTGAACGCCTCCTGATGGCGCTGCTCTCCCCTCACGCGCGAAAGCGCGTCGACCACTTCGACGCGCGGGTGGACACCGCTCTCGACGCGTGGCGGGGGCACAGCGCGGCCGACCGCCTGTTCTACGCGGCCTCGGCCCTCGGCGACCACAGCCTCATCTGGCTCATCCTGGGGGCGCTGCGCGGCCTTCGCTCGGAGCACGACTGGAAGGCGGCGCTGCGGGTGGGGGCCGGCCTGGGCGCGGAGTCGGCCGTCGTCAACCTCGGCATCAAGTCGCTCTTCCGCCGGGATCGACCGCCGTGGGAGGTGGAACGCCCGCTTCCGCTGCGCCGGCCACGCTCGAGCTCGTTCCCGAGCGGCCACGCCACCTCGGCCTTCACCGCCGCAGGGCTCCTCGCCGACGACGACCCGCTGTGGCCGGCCTACTACGCCGTCGCCGTCGTCGTGGCCACCAGCAGGGTCTACGTGCGGGCCCACCACGCCTCGGACGTCCTGGTCGGCATCCCGATCGGGTTCCTCTTGGGCCGCCTGGGCCGGCGTCTCGTCCCCCTCCCGCCCCGGGGGGGCACGGCGGGCGGTCCCTGAGCGGGAATCGCGAGGCGTCGGCGGGGGTTCACCCGGCAATGCTGGACTTCGCCGTGACGTGGGACTACCGCTGTCCCTTCGCCCGAAACGCCCACGAGCACCTGATCACCGGCCTCGGCGCCGGAGCGCCCTGGCAGGTGCGGTTCCTCCCGTTCTCGCTGAACCAGGTCCACGTCGAACCTGGCGGGCCCGATGTGTGGGAGGAAGGCGTCCGCGCCCCCGACCTGCTGGCCATGCAGGTCGGCATCGTGGTGCGGGACCGCTTCCCGGCCTCGTTCCTCGCCCTCCACGCCGCCCTCTTCGCCGCCCGCCACGACGAAGGGCGGGACCTTCGCGACGAGGCCGTGTTGGCGGAGGTCCTCGCCGCCCACGGGCTGAGCGCCGACGCCGTTTTCGCCGAGATGGCCCACGGGTGGCCCCTCGAGGTGTTCCGGAAGGAGCACGAGGCAGCGGTGACCGACCACCAGGTGTTCGGCGTTCCCACCTTCATCGCCGGCGGCAGCGCGGTGTTCGTCCGCCTGCTGGACCGGCCCGGGGCCGACGTGGAGCAGGCCACCCGCACCATCGAGCGGGTCGTCGACCTGGCCACGGGCTGGCCGCAGCTGAACGAGCTCAAGCACACCTCGATCCCCCGCTGAGCGCCGCCCGGGCCGAAGGTGGCCGGGAAGCCCGAACGTGAACTACACTGACGCTTTCCCCCGTACGGAGCCTTGTCCGCACGCGTCCGCCACGCTGAGCCGGCAGTCCGACATCTCAGGAAGGTCAGGTGCCCGTGCCAAAGGAACGCCTCGAGAACCCCGAAGAGGATCTCGTCCGGCTCTACCTGGGTGACATCGGCAAGCACACGCTGTTGACCAAGGCCGACGAAGGCCGTCTGGCCCAGGCCATCGAGGAGGGCGTGGCCGCCCGCAGCGAGCTGGATGGCGCCGAGAACGACGGCGAGGCGCTGACGCCGGCCCGGCGCCGCGCCCTGCGCCGCACCGTGCGGGCGGGCGAGGAGGCGACGCAGACGTTCATCCAGGCCAACCTCCGGCTGGTGGTCTCCATCGCCAAGAGGTACCAGGCGTCGGAGCTCCCGCTCCTCGACCTCATCCAGGAGGGCAACCTCGGCTTGATGCACGCCGTGGAGAAGTTCGACTGGCGGAAGGGTTTCAAGTTCAGCACCTACGCCACCTGGTGGATCCGACAGGCGATCACCCGCGGGATCGCCAACACGGCCCGCACGATCCGCCTCCCCGTCCACGCCGGCGACCAGCTGGCCCGCCTGCGCAAGGCCCGATCGGCGCTGGAGATCAAGCACGGCCGGCGAGCCACCATGGCGGAGCTCTCGGCCGAGATGGAGATGCCACCCGAGAAGGTCGTCGAGCTGCTCCGCTACGTCACCGAGCCGCAGTCGCTCTTCGAGCCGTTGCGGGAGGACGGAGACGCCGAGCTCGGTGACATCGTGGCCGATCCCACGGCCGTCTCACCGTTCGACGCCGCCACCGAGAGCCTGCTGCCCGACGAGGTGACCCGCCTGCTCAGTCCTCTCGACGAGCGCGAGCGCACGGTGCTCCGGCTGCGCTACGGCCTCGACCGGGGGGAGGCTCGCACCCTCGAGGAGGTGGGCGAGCGCTTCCACCTGACGCGGGAGCGCATCCGCCAGATCGAGGCGCGGGCCATGTCGAAGCTGCGCCACCCCTCGGTGGACAGCGGGCTGCGGGAGCTGCTCACCGGCTGAGCCACGCGGGAGCGAACGCCGTCCCCCGCTGTTCCTGTCACTCCCCCCTCTCATACTCGTGGCATGGGACGACAGCTGGAGCTGCTGGCCGATGACGAGCCGGTCTGGCGCTTGGACCCCGACACCAGGGATCGCGGTCGCAAGGGGGTGGCCGCCGCCCGCGCCGCGCTGGCGGCAACCCGGCCCACCGCCGCGTGAGACTGCGGTCAGGAGCCGGCCACCACCTGGCCGTCCTCGGCCAGCGCCTCTTGCAAGAAGGCGGTCAACCGCCTGGCCTCGTCCGGCTCCAGGCGCACGGTGGCCACGCACCGGTCCACCCGCCAGATGCTCAGCACCACGATCCCGGGGGCGGCATGCCAGGTGACGCGAAGGGCGGCGCCGCGCTGGTCGACGAAGAGCTCGCCCATGGCCGCAGGCTAGATCCTGCCGCTCGCCGCCCGCGAGACGACGTGGTGGCCGGGGTTCGGGCCAGGCCGCTGGCGCGCCGCCGCCCTGGCCGAGCCGCCCTGCTGGCCGCCCTCGCCTCCGCTCTCACGGTGGTGCTGGGCGGTTGCGGTGGGGGCGGATCGGCCATGGGTCAAGACGGCCAGGCCGGCCGGGCCCAGGTGGTTCGGGTGGTCGACGGCGACACGATCGTCGTGCGCCTCGCCGGCGCCCAGGAGAAGGTGCGCCTGATCGGCATCGACACGCCCGAGAGCGTCGACCCGCGGGCGGAGGTCGAGTGCTTCGGGCGGGAAGCGGGCAGGCGCACCGCCGCCCTCCTGCCGCCCGGCACCGCGGTTCGCCTGGTCCGGGACGTCGAAGCTCGGGACCGCTACTCCCGGCTCCTGGCCTACGTCTACCGGGCCAGCGACGACCTGTTCGTGAACCTGGCCCTCGTGGCCGAGGGCTACGCCGCCGTGGTCACCTACCCGCCCAATGTGGCCCATGTGGAGGCGCTGGCCGCCGCCGCCCGCACGGCGCGAGAGCAGGGGCGCGGGCTGTGGGGCGCGTGCCGGTGAGCTCAGGAGAAGCGGACGCTCACCTCGGTGAAGCCGAGCGAGCGCAGTAGGCCCCGCAACATGGCCTCGGTGTTCTGCTCCGCCCGCTCGGTGAGGCCCGACCCGTCCCTGGCGGCGGCGGCCAGCCGCCTCTCGGCCAGGAGGTAGAGCCCCCGCTCGCTGGTCGGATTGTCGGAGAAGACCGACCCCAGCCGGTCGAGCACTCCCCGCTCTCGCTCGTAGACGTAGCTGCGGGCCGGGTCCACCCGAGCGTCGGACAGCTGCGCACGGGGAAGCGCCACCGCGACCCGGCGGCGGTCCTCGGAGACGGTGACGGCGTCGGCGCCGATGCGGGAGAAGTCGACGCCGGCGTCGACGTTGCCGGCGGCCACGAAGAGGGTGCGCTCGCCCTTGATCACCGCCGGGATGAACCGGGCGTCCTCCTCGAGGTCGACGATCACCTGGAAGTGGCCGGTGGCGGCGCGGTACTCCCGCAGGTCCTCCAGGGCCTTCAGCACCGCGGGCTGGGTGCGATCCACCGAATCGGTGGTGAACGGGTTGCCCCACCTGGGCAACAGCCCACCCAGCTTGGCCACGCCGGCCACGAGACCCAGGACCACGAGGCCGACCACGAGCAGGCGCACGGGGAACGGACGCGGGGACCTTCCCGCAGCCGGCGGGCCGGCGGGGGCCGGGCGCTCCGCCCGGCGTTCGGGAGTGACGACGGACACCTGGTCTCCTCGCTCGAAGGATCGGCTCACCGGGAAGTGTAGGCGCCCCGTCGGCGTCCGAGGGACCGCTCGACCCGGGCCCGATGGACGGGGTGAGCAGCGCCCGGCGCGGTCCCGGCGCGGGCGTAGAGTCTCCCGCCGTGCAGGAGGGAAGTCGCAAGGCGGTCGTCGCCGCGCTGTTGGCCAACGCCGGCATCGCCGTGGCCAAGTTCGTGGGCTTCCTGATCACCCGCTCCTCCTCGATGCTGGCCGAGTCGGTGCACTCGGTGGCCGACTCGTCCAACCAGGCGCTGCTGCTCCTCGGCGGCGCCCGCGCCCGCAAGGGGCCGACGGCCTCGCACCAGTTCGGCTACGGCCGGGAGCGCTACTTCTGGGCGTTCGTGGTGGCCCTGGTCCTCTTCGGCCTGGGCTCGGTGTTCTCCCTCTTCGAGGGCTACGAGAAGCTTCGCCACGAGCACGCCGTGAAGTCGCCGGGCGTGGCCATCGCCATCCTGGGCGTGGCCATCGTCCTCGAATCCCTCTCGTTCCGCCTGGCGGTTCGGGAGGCCGAGCACGAGCGCGCCGACGAATCGTGGTGGGCCTTCATCCGCAGGTCGAAGACGCCGGAGATCGCGGTGGTGCTCCTCGAGGACCTCGGCGCCCTGGTCGGGCTGGTACTTGCCCTGGTCGGCGTGTTCCTGGCTGCCCTGACGGGGGAACCCGTGTGGGATGCCCTGGGCACCCTCGCCATCGGCGCCCTGCTCGGCGTCATCGCCGTCATCCTGATCATCGAGATGAGGAGCCTGCTCATCGGCGAGTCGGCGACGCCCGAGCAGCTCGAACGGATCGAGAGAGCCATCCTGTCCGGCCCTGGAGTCCGACGCCTCATCCACATGCGCACCCAGCACCTCGGGCCCGACGAGCTTCTGGTCGGTGCCAAGATCGAGCTCGACTCCTCCCTCTCGTTCGCCGAGGTGGCAGAGGTGGTCAACGCCACCGAGCAGAGCGTGCGGGCCGAGGTGGCCGCGGCACGGATCGTGTACCTGGAGCCCGCCGTCGCCGTCGACACGGCGTCGCCGGCGCCTTGACCACGCTGGCCGAGCGCCTCGGCCACCCGCCGGACGCCAAGCTGCTCATCGTCAACTGCGACGACCTCGGCTCGAGCCACGCCGCCAACGTCGGGGTGTACGAGGCGCTGCGGGACGGCATGGCCACCAGCGCCAGTCTCATGGTGCCCTGCCCCTGGGCCCGAGAGGCGGCCGCCCGCTACCGGGGTGAGGACGTAGGCGTGCACCTCACGCTCAACGCCGAATGGGAGGTCTATCGCTGGGGCCCCATCACCCACGCGCCTTCGCTGCTCGACGGCGATGGCGGCTTCCCGCGGACGGTGGAGGACGTGTGGGACCACGCCGACCTGGACGAGGTGCGACGGGAGCTCCGGGCCCAGGTGGAGCGGGCCATCCTCTGGGGCTTCGACGTGAGCCACCTCGACTCCCACCTGGGCGCCCTGCAGCGCCGCCCCGAGTTCTTCGACATCTACCTCGAGCTGGCCGTGGAGTTCCGCCTGCCGGTGCGGCTCTCGGCCGCCGCCAGCGAGCGCGACGTCGGCTTCCCGTTCCGGCGCCTGGCCGGCGAGAACGGCGTGCTCTTCCCGGACCACTTCGTGCCGGCCCGAGGACGGCCGGTGCGAAAGGTCCTGGAGCGCACGCTGTTCGACCTGGCCCCGGGGGTCACCGAGATCCACGCCCACCCCGCCGTCGATGCCCCCGAGCTGCGGGCGCTGGCGCCCGATTGGGCGACCCGGGTCGACGACCATGACCTGCTGGTCCAGGACCACGACCTGCGGGCGTTGGCCGAACGGGCGGGCGTGCAGCTCGTGGGCTACCTGGAGCTCCGCCGCGCCATGCGATCCGGCTGAGGCCCCAGCGGGCTGCCGCTCGAGCAGACGACCCACCAGGGTGGGCGCCTCGCAGTACGGGTACATCGGCACGGCCAGGGCGAACAGCAGGAGGGGGCCCCGTCCGGGCGATCATCCACGGGACCGCCAGCCTCCGTAGTTCATGCTGTCAGCACCCGCTCGCCTGGCCGCCGCCCATGGGGAGGCATCAGGCTTCACGCCCTGGGAGGCCCAGATGGGAATCGGAGCTCCGGAGATCCTGATCGTCCTCGCCGTCGTGCTCCTGCTGTTCGGCTCGACACGCCTGCCGAAGCTGGCCCGCTCGCTGGGCCAGGCCTCGAACGAGTTCAAGGCGGGCACCAGAGACGGAGATCGAGAGCAGCTCGCCGAGCACACCGACGTCGATGCCGCGAGGTAGGAACCGCACCGTCGGCACCGCCTTGGCCGCCGCGCTCGTCGCCGCCACCGCCCTCGGCGCCTGCGGGTCGAACGACGAACCGGCGGTGAGCAGCGGCGAGAGCGAGGACCAGCCCTCGCTCGCCATCGAGAACTTCCGCTACAGCCCCAACCCGCTGGTGGTGCCGGTGGGAGCGCGGGTGACGGTGACGAACAACGACGACGCCGCCCACACGGCCACGGCCGAGGACAAGTCCTTCGACACCGGCAACCTCGCCCCCAAGGCGGAAGGCCAGATCACCCTCTCCAGGGCCGGAGAGCTCACCTACATCTGTTCCATCCACAACTACATGCGCGGCGTCATCCGCGTCGGCGGTTAGGGACGAACAAGAGGCGCCCTGACGACCCCGTCAGCGCCGCAGCACACCAGGCTCGTCGCCAGGCGCGAGCGCACCTGCCAATCCCGTGAAAGGGGAGCCGTTTCGGTGTCCAGCATCGATGAACGACGACTCGACGAGTTGATCGTCGAGTCCCAAGACCTGCAGGCCGACGCCATGCGCGACGCCAAGGCCAGCCTGCCCGAGCTGGCCGAGATCGGCCACGGCCGGCGGGGGGCGGGCTCGGAGCCCGACCAGGTCGCCGCCTACAACACCAACCGACGCAGGCTCCTCCAAAAGATGGGCATCGGCGCCGGGGGCCTGGCCAGCCGGGGCCTGCTGGCCGGTGGCTTCGGCAGCCTCCTGGCCGGGGTGCTGGCCACCCCGGCACGGGCCGACAAGGCCCTCGACGTGCAGATCCTCCAGACCGCCTCCTCGCTCGAGGTCCTGGCCGTGGCCACCTACGGCGCCGCTCTCACCCTGCCGTTCATCAAGGCCGGCAACCCGGTGGTGACCAAGTTCGCCCAAACGACGATGAGCCAACACGACGAGCACCGCAAGGCCTTCCAGGCCCAGACCCAAGCCCTCGGGGGCAGGGTGCAAGACCAGGCCAACCCCAAGTACGCCCCGGTGGTGGAACAGGCCAAGCCCAGCCTGAAGAGCCCCCTCGAGGTGGTCAAGCTGGCCGCCACCCTCGAGGAGGTGGCCACCGACACCTACCTGGCCGACCTGGCGCTGTTCGAAGACGGCGAGTCCAAGCGGGTGATGGCCTCGGTGATGGGCGTGGAGTCCCAGCACCTGGCCACCTTGCGGGCCGTGCGGGCGCTGCTCGAAGGCGGGGCCCCCCAGCTCATCAAGGTCCCCATCGGCGCCGACGCCGCCAAGCTGCCCGCTGCCGCTGGAAGCGTGGCCTTCCCCGACGCCAGGACCGAGGCCGACAAGGCCAGCCCGCCCCAAGAGGGAGCCCTCAGATGACCCAGGAGACGACCCCCATGCCCCCCGCCCTCGAAGAGCTGTCCTCGGCGTCGCTCAGCCGCCGGCGCTTCCTGGTCACAAGCGGCGTGGTCGCCGGCCTGGCCGTGGTCGGTGCCGCCTGCGGCGGGGGCGACGACGAGGAGGCGACCGGGGGCTCGGGGGGGACCGAGACCACCGCCGCCGGGGGAGGCGGGGGCGACGCCGAGGTGGCCGCCTTCGCCGCCGGCCTCGAGGTCTTGGCCGTGAGCACCTACAAAGGCGTCCTCGACGCCGCTGGCGCCGGAAAGCTCGGGGCCGTCCCGCCCGCCGGCGCCGAGTTCGTCAAGACGGCCATGGCCCAGCACCAGGAGTACCTCGACGCCCTCAACGCGCTGCTCGCCGGCGCCGGAAGGCCCAAGGTGAGCCAACCCAACGCCCAGCTGAAGACGGTGGTGGACGCCGGCTTCGCCCGGGTGAAGGACTTCGCCGGCGCCGCCCAGTTGGCCCGCGAGCTCGAACAGATCGCGGCGGCCACCTACTTGAGCGTCATCCCGACGCTTCAGAGCAAAGACGCCATCAAGCTGGCCGGCCAGGCCAACATCAACGACATGCAACACATCGCCATCCTCAACTACGTCTTGGG
>JALYHF010000239.1 GCA_030776745.1 Actinomycetota bacterium
GCTCGCCTCGCGGCGCCAGCTCGCCCTACGCTGAACTGACCCCCGCAGAGGGGTTTGGTCTCCGCGGGTCACGGAGCGGCGAGGGCCCTGCATCGGCGGGTTCCGGCACGATCGTGCAGCCCCCGCCACGTCACCAGCAGTAGGGCCTCGGCGATGATGCGTGAGGACATCTTTGACGTGCCCCGTCTCCGGTCGGTGAAGGTGATGGGGACCTCGACGATCCTTCCGCCCGACCGGGCGACCCGGTGGACCATCTCGATCTGGAACCCGTAACCGTTGGCCCGGACCGACGGCAGGTCGATCCGGGACAGCGCTTCTGACCGGTAGGCCCGGAAACCCGACGTGGCGTCGGCGACTGTCAGGCCCAGCACCGCGGCGGCGTAGCGGTTGCCCCAGCGCGAGAGCTTCCGTCGGTGGATGGCCCAGTCGGGTATGACGCCACCGGGCACGTAACGCGAGCCCACTACTAGGTCGACGTCGTCCTTCAGGGCGGCCAGCAGACCAGGCAGGGCAGAGGGGTCGTGCGACAGGTCGGCGTCCATCTCTACCAGGACGTCGTAGCCCAGGGCCAGGCCCTCCTGGAAGGCGGATCGGTAGGCGCTGCCGAGACCGTCCTTGGACGGACGGCGTACGACGCGGATCCGGCCCAGTCGGGCGGCGATGGCGTCAGCGAGGTCGGCGGTCCCGTCGGGGCTGTTGTCGTCCACCACGACGATGTCCACCGTCGGTGCGGCGGCGCGGATCTGGCGCAAGACCTCGGCGACGTTGGCCGCCTCCTGGTAGGTGGGAAGCACAACCAGGGTCTTCACTCGTCCTCAGTGTAGGCAGTCGCCGGCGCAGGCCCGGCGGCCGTCGCACCGGGCCAGGCTCCTCGACCCGTCAGTGCGTGGACTCGTCGCTGGAGGGTGCATCGGATCGCCTCGACATGCGGCGGCGAGTCATGCGTTCGCGCAGCTGCCGGCGCTCTTCCCGGTTCAGACCGGTGACGAAGAACGCCCCGATGTACGTGGAGGAGATCGCCGCCCCGGCGGCGACCAGTCCGAGGAGCGAGTCCGGTTGCAGGCCGACGAGGTGCCCGGCCATCACGGCGAGGGCGAGGGGAAGGCCGTGGGCACGAGCCAACGACCACAAGAAGCCGCCCATGGGAAGTCCCAGACGGCGGCACATGAGGGGGAGCATGAGGATGGCCTCCGCCACTACCGTGGCGATGAGCGTGGCCAGCGCGACACCCTCCAGGCCGATGCGCAGACCGAGGGCGATGCTGAGCACCAGGTTGAGGATGGCCTCGGCCGTGAGGACAAGGGCCGGAGTGCGGGCCTGGCCCATGCCGCTCAGGGCCAGGGCGCCGGTGTAGGTGATCGACTTGATGGCCGCCGACGCCGCCAGGGCCACGACCACCGGAGCGGCGGCGGTGAAGGACGACCCGACCCAGAGCTCCAGCACCGGCTCGGTGAGGAGCGCAAGCACCAGGCACAGGGGGCCGGCGATGGCGAGGGTGAGGCGCGTGCCGAGGGTGACGGCCGCCCGCAGACCGGCCTGGTCCTGGCGGGCGTTGAGCTCGGCCGAGTACGGGAAGAAGATGGTGACGACGGGTTCGCTGAGCCGTTCCACCAGCAAGGCCAGCTTCTGGCCGACGCCGTAGATCCCGGCGGCCGGCACCCCGACGATGGCGCCCACGACCACGGTGTCGAGGCGGGACCGGGCGATGAGGGCGATGTCGTTGAGGGCGAACCACTTCGACTGGCGGGCGAAGGGCCGGACCAGGCTCCGTTGGAAGTTCCGGCGGGCCAGCGAGAGCTCGGGCACGAGCCGGCGCACGAGAAGGAACCTCGCAACGTGCCCGGCCAGTCCGATGCCCGTGGTGACCACGCCGAGGGCGACCAGTCCTCCCCCCATGCTCAACACCACGGCCCACGCCACCGCCTGGGCGGAGCTGATGCCGAGCAGGGTGAGGTTGAGCAGGTCGAAGCGCTGGAGGCCGACCAGGGCCCCACCGAAGGTGTCGGCCGGGATCGACAGGGCCAGGTCGACGGCCAGCACGACGATCAGGAGCTGCGCCGCCGAGCGGACGGCCGGCTCCGCCTCGAAGACCACCGGGAACAGCCCGGCGATGCCGAGGCCGACGCCGAAGGCCACGGCACCGGGGACCGCCAGCACGTAGAGCGAGGTCGTCAACGTGCGGACGAGCTGGTCACGTCGGCCGTGGGCCTCGTGCTCGGCGACGAAGTTCGAGGTGGCGCGGGAGAAGCCGAACTCCAACAGCTCCAGGTAGAGGATGAAGGTGCTCACCAGCACCCACACGCCGTACTGGGTGGGACCGAGGCCTCGTGCCAGCAGCGGAGTCGTGACCAGGGCGATGACCAGCGATCCTGCGGTGGTGAGGTAGTTGGAGGCGATGTTGCGCCGGAACCGGGGAGGCATGGCCACGACGGATGCCGGCGCGTGGCGCTTGGCCGGGCTCATGGCGGACCGACGATACCGGAGCGCTGCGGTGAGTCCCCTTGACTAGGGTCGACCTCCGGTGTTCCGCCCCCTGCGCCTCGGCCCGTCGCTGTGCTTGGTATCCCTGGCCGGCGTGGCCGCGACCGGGCACCTGGTCTATCCCGCGGCCCTGTACCTCTGGACGAGGAAGCTCCCGGACCAGGTGCCGCCGATGCCCGACCTCTGGCCCCCCCTCACCGTGGTGGTGGCGGCCTACCGCGAGGAGGCGGTGATCGCCGCCAAGGTCGAGGACACCCGGGCCAACGGCTATCCCGGGGCACTCCTGGTAGCGGTGGTGGCTGACGACCTTCCTACGGCCGAGGCCGCCCGGTCGGCCGGGGCGGAGGTGCAGGCCGCGGGCGAGCGCCTGGGCAAAGCCGAGGCGGTCAACCGAGGTGTAGGTGCGGCCCGGACCGAGATCGTGGTGATCACCGACGCCAACACCTTGTTGGCTCCCGGCACGCTGGCCGCGCTGGTGAGGTGGTTTGAGGACCCAACCGTCGATGCCGTGGCCGGGGAGAAGGGCATCGCCGGGACCAGCGGGGAGGGGACCTACTGGCGCTTCGAATCGTGGCTGAAGCAAGCCGAGGCCCGCACCGGCGCCACCGTCGGGCTCGTGGGCGAGCTGGCCGCAGTCCGCCGCAGCGCCTTCCGGCCGCTGCCGAGGGACGTCATCGTGGACGACCTGTGGCTGGCGCTGGACATCCTCGAGGACGGAGGACGGATCGCCTACGAAGCACAGGCGCGCGCCGAGGAGCTTTCCTCCCCCGACTGGCGGACGGAGTGGGAACGTCGCACCCGCATCCTCAGTGGTGTGCTGGACGTCCTCTGGCGCCGTCGCCGCCTGCTGGCCCCCGGGCGCGGTTGGTTGGCCGTCCAGCTCTGGGGACATCGACTGGTGCGGTCGTCAGTCGGGCCGCTGGCTCATCTCACGCTGCTGACCATCGCGCTGGGCAGCCTTCGCCGCAGC
Source organism: Actinomycetota bacterium (assembly GCA_030776745.1). GTDB lineage: Bacteria > Actinomycetota > Acidimicrobiia > Acidimicrobiales > JALYHF01. The sequence goes on from JALYHF010000239.1 coordinate 3,452, forward strand.
CGCCTGGCGCGTCTCACCGTCGCCGGCCACGCCCTCGGGGCCGCTGCCGCCGTGCGCACCCAGCTCGGGAAGGCCGACCGTGGTCCGGAGCGCGTCGTGGGTCAGGCCCTGTTCCTCCAGGCCGTCGCACTCGGTGGAGTGTTCCGCTACCTGCGCGGCGACCGCCCGGCCCATTGGCCCAAACCGGCTCGTCCGGCCCCGACGGCTTCGGCGCCGGCGTGATCCTCTGGATCAGCACCGCCACCTCCTACGGTGGGGCGGAGCACTACCTGGCGACGATCGTCGCCGAGCTGGCCGACCGGTTCCGCTTCACCGTGGTGGTAGGGGACCGGGCGCCGGCGGTGGCCCAAGCCCGCTTCGAGGAGGCCGGGGCGGACGTCGAGCACGTCGCCGGACTCGGTCGTCATCCCTCGGTACGGGCCACCTCCGCTCTGGCCGGCATCCTGTCGGCCGTCGATCCGGCCCTGGTCCACGTCAACCTCACCGACCAGGGAGACGCCTTGATGCCGTTGGTCGTCGCTCGTGCCCTCCGGCGCCCCCTGGTGGCCACCCTCCACAACACGGTGCCCGACCGCTCGGGTCCGCGAGAGCTCCTCTCGCGCTGGAGCCTGCGGCTTCCCCATCGTGTCATCGCCGTCTCCGACGACGGTGGTCGGTATCCCCGTGACGCGGGTGCCGCGGTGCGTGTGGTGCGGAACGGGATCCGGCCTCCGGCACCGGTGCCGGACGCGCGGGTGCGGCTGGGCTCGGGGACCGATCGATTCGTCGTCTGCGGGGTCGGCCGCCTCCACCACCAGAAGGGTTGGGACGTGCTGTGCCGAGCGGCGCCCATGGTCCTCCGTTCCTGCCCGGCCGCGGATCTGGTGGTGGTCGGCGAGGGCGACGAGCGGGAAGCGTTGGAGTCGATGCCTGGCAGTGAGCACGTCCGGTTCTTGGGCTTTCGCCCCGACGCCGCCTCCCTCGTCGCCGGCGCCGACCTGCTCGTGCTGCCGTCGCGGTACGAGGCCTTCGGCTTCGTCCTGGTGGAGGCCATGCTGGCCGGTGTGCCGGTGGTCGCTTCCAGGGTGGGCGCGGTCTGCGAGGTCGTGGGGGACGACGCTGTCCTGGTCGCTCCGGAACGCCCCGACGAACTGGCGGCCGCCATCGTGGCCCTGGCCACCGACCCCGATCGTCGTCAGGATCTCGCCGCCCGAGGTCGCCGGCGGGCTCAGGAGCTCTTCGGTGCCGAGCGCATGGCGACCCAGACAGCTGCCATGTACCGGGACCTTCTGGGATGAGAGCGGTCATGGTCACCAAGTTCGTTCCGCTGCCGGACAACTCCGGCGGTCGCCAGCGAAGCCTGGCCTTCGCCCGCCGGCTGGCTCGCCACGCCGACGTCGTCCTGTGCGCCTACGACGACGGTCGCGCCGATGTGGAAGGTCTGGCGGCCGAGGGCATCACCGTGCAGGCGGTCTCCTGGCCGACCTCGGCGGGGGAGAAGCTCGCCGGCCTCTCTTGCGCGCAGTCCTGGTCGGCGGGCCGGTTCTGCAGCCCTCGGCTGGCGGAGGTGGTCCACCGCGTGGCCCGGGGCGGGCCCACCGACCTCCTGGTGGTGGGGTATCCGCAGCTCTCGCCCCTTGCTCGTGGCTTCCCGGCCGCTCTGCGCGTCCTGGACTTCCACAATGTGGAGTCGGCGCTGGTCGCGTCCCATGCTGCCACCCGGCGACCGTTGCTGAGGGCCGCGGTGGGCGTGGAGGCGACTGCTCTGCGCCGCCTGGAGCGGCGGGAGATCCCACGTTACGACGTCGTCTCGGTGGTCAGCGAGGTGGATCGAGACCGACTTCCCGGCGCCGGCGCCGAGGTGGTCGTCTGCCGCAACGGTGTCAACCCCGGCCCGGCACCGGCGCCGGCGGAGAGCCCCGTCGCCGTCTTCGTCGCCACCATGGGATGGGCGCCCAACAATGACGCCGCCCTGTGGCTGGGCCGGGAGATCTGGCCTCTCGTGGTGCGCCACCGCCCCGATGCCCGGCTGTTGATCGTGGGTCGCGACCCGAGCCCCGAGGTTCGGCGGTTGGCGGGCGCAGGCATCGAGGTCACCGGTACCGTCCCCGACGTGCATCCGTACCTTGCGTCGGCCCGGGTCGCACTGGCCCCGCTGCGGGCCGGAGGTGGTACCCGGCTCAAGATCCTCGAGGCGCTGGCTGCGCGTCGCCCGATCGTCGCCACCACCGTGGGCGCCGAGGGTCTCGAGGACCTGGTCGGCAAGGGGGTCGTCCTGGCCGACGGCCCCCGGGCGTTCGCCGCCGCCACCGCCGACTTGCTGGGCGACCCGTCCCGGGCGGCGGCGCTGGGTGCCACCGGTCGACTCGCCGTCGTCGCCGGCTACGGCTGGGCGTCGACCCTGCGCCCGCTGTTCCAGCGCATCGGGTGGGAGACCTGACATGGCGCTCCTGGCTGCCGCCGCCGTGGGCTTGGGTGCACTGGTCCTCTTCGTCCACCTGGAGCGCCAGGGACGCGCCGCTGCGGTGTTCACCGTGCTCCTCGCCGAGCTGCTGGTCGAGTGCGTGCTTTACCCCGACCAGAGTGTCGTGCCAGTCGGGCTCGTCCACCCGGGGGCCGGTGCTCTCAGCTTCCGGCTGGCCGAGTTCCTGGTTGCCGTGGCCATCGTCGCCCGTTTGGTCGTCCGGGGCGCGCCGAGCACCGTCGGGGTGCGGATGTTGTGGTGGGCAGCGTTCCTGGTGTGGATGGCCACCGCCGCCGTCGCTGGCATCCTGGCCGGCAACGACGCCGGCTTGGCGGCCTTCGAGGCCAAGGCCGTGGTCTACCTTGGAGCGATGGCCATCGGGGCCGGCGTCTCCCTGCGCTCGATGGCCGGCGAACACTCTCTGCTGCGCCTGCTCCGCTGGTCTGGCGGCCTGGCCGCCCTGCTCATCGTCACCGACCAGGCCGGGATCCGTCTGACCTTCGCCGTCCCCCTGCTCCCGGTCCAGGAGCTGGGCCTGATCGGAGGCGACCTCGCCACCGTGTTCTCCACCCTCGGCGCCCTCTGCGTGGTGCTGGCGGCGACTGGCCGGCGCATCGACCTCCTGGCCGCGGCGGCCGTGCTCTTCGCCGCCTCCGTGGCGTCCGAGCAGCGGGCGGGGATGGTGGCTGCCGGCCTGACCCTCGTGGTGGTGGCGCTCGGCCTCACCCTCGTGCCGCGGCGCCCGAGGGTGACGGGGACCGAGCTGCTGCTCACCACCACGCTAGCGTTCGGGCTGGTGGTCGCGCCCTCGCTGGCGCGAGTCGTGGCGGGGGAGCCGGCGAGGCTCCCGTTGGCTGCCGACCTCGAGTCGGCGTTCTCCAGCACCGGCAAGCGCCAGTCGGCCGAATCTCGAGCGAACCAGTGGGACCAGGCCAAGGACCTCATCCTCGAGCGTCCGTTGGTCGGTCGGGGCCTGGGTACCACCTACGCCTACTTCCAGAGCGGCCCGGACGAACAGGTGGAGACGAACCTCACCCACAACCTCCTCACGGATGTGGCGCTGCGGATGGGTTTCGTTGGTCTGTTCCTCTTCCTGGCGGCGACGGGCCTCTCCCTATGCGACGGTTGGCGGGCGTGGCGGCGCCACCCGGACCCGATGGTCGCCGCACTGGCGCTGGGTGCCTTCGGCGGCATCGTCGGCATCCTCGGCAAGGCGATGTTCGAGTCGATCTTCGAGAAGTACCGCATCGCCATCCTCCTCGGTCTCCTGCTCGGAATCCTGCGTAGCGCCGCCTCCTCGCTGGCGAGCGATGGTGCCGGCGTCCCGCCCGAGCCGGCCGGGCGACCGGTGGCGGGCGCCGGCGACGAGTGGGCGGGCGCCGGGCATGCGCGCTGAGCTCGTGCGGGCGGTCGACCGCCTCGGCGTCGGTGCCTACCTTCGCCGCGCCCAGAGCCTGGTCGACCCCAACACCCGCCGGGCCCGTCGGGACGACGAGCATCTCCGCCTCCTGCTCGCCTTCGTGCTCTCGTCGGGGTCCAATTGCATCGACGTCGGCTGCCATAAGGGCGCGGTGCTCTCGGAGATGGTTCACCTCGCCCCCGAGGGCCACCACATCGCCTACGAGCCGTTGCCGCACCTGGCGGAAAAGCTTCGCCGGGCCTTCCCCACCGTCGACGTCCGCAACGCGGCGCTGTCCGACGCCAGTGGGGAGTCGACCTTCGTGCATGTCACGACTCGTCCCGACTACAGCGGCCTGCGGGCACGGCCGCATCCCGGCGCGGGCCGATCCGAGGAGATCCGCGTGCAAATGGAGGACCTCGATTCCCACCTGCCGCCGGGTTACGTCCCGACCCTCATCAAGATCGACGTGGAGGG
>JALYHF010000240.1 GCA_030776745.1 Actinomycetota bacterium
CGCGCCGGCTGTCCCCGCCGCCCCGCCGTTGCCCGAGGACGTGGCCGGCACTGCCCCCGCCGCAGCCGTCGCCCCCACGGCCGGCGCCAGCGGCGTAGGTCCTGGGGCGCCAGCGTGCATCGTCACCCCGGTTCCGGGCGACACCAGTGGCTGTGCGCTACCCAACGCCGGCTCGGCCGCCAACGCGGCGGCCGAGTCCATGACGGCGAGGGGTGGGGCCGATGCCCCTCAGCAGGCCGAGGGCCTGCTCTCCGGAGAAGAGGACGCCAAGCGACTGGCGCCCGAGAACCTCGGGCGCCCGTGCTCGAGCGGGACAGCGGGCCCCTAGGCCCTTCGAGCGGTCAGAGGGGTCGAACGCTGGCGGCCTGGAGGCCCTTCGGGCCCTCCTGGACCTCGAACTCCACCTGCTGGCCCTCCTCGAGGCTGCGGTAACCATTCGACTGGATGGCGCTGAAGTGCACGAACACGTCGGCTCCATCGGCCTGGGAGATGAACCCGTAGCCCTTTTCGGCGTTGAACCACTTGACCGTACCGGTCGCCACGATGGCGATCCTCCTTCTTGCGTGAATACGAACTGCTGGTGCGTGAGGAGAATGCCTTCCGTTCGACTACGTCGTGCGATGCAGCAACTTCCCCGGGCCGGAACCGTATCAGCGTTTCGGGGGAGGCGTCACCGATGCACCCGCGTCCCCTCGGCGGAGTCCTTCACCGTCCACCCTCTGGCCGACAGCTCGTCGCGGATGGCATCGGCCCTGGCGTAGTCCCGGGCCCGGCGGGCGGCGTCGCGCTCGGCGACCAGCCGAGCCGACTCCTCGTCCAGGGGCTGCTCACCGGTCCTCGGCTCGATCCCCATGGTCCTGGCCATCTCGAGGGCGGCAGCCGCGGCCGAAGCGCCGGCGTCGGCCTCGCGCCGGTCGAGGGCGGCGTTGGCCCTCGTGACGAGCTCGAACATGGCTGCGGTGGCTGCTGGCGTCCCGAGGTCGTCGTCCATGTGGGCCCGGAACCGGTCCAGTGCGGCCGAGTCGGGCGTGGCCGGGATGGCGGCCACTCGGCGGGCCAGCTCGTCGATGCCACGCAGGCTCGACTCGGCCCGCTCGACGCCCTCCGGGTCCAGCTCCATGGGCGAGCGGTAGTGCGACTGCAGCACGAGGAGCCGGTAGGCCCGGGGGTCGGTGCGGGCCAGGAGGTCGCTCAGCGACGTGAAGTTGGCGAGGGACTTGGACATCTTCTCCCCGCCCGTCTCCACGAAGGCGTGGTGCATCCAGTGACGGGCGAAGAGGTGGCCGAGGGCGATGGCCTGGGCCCGCTCGTTCTCGTGGTGGGGGAACTGCAGGTCGAGGCCGCCGGCATGGAGGTCGAAGCCCTCCCCCAGCAGGTCCAGCGACATGACCACGCACTCCGTGTGCCACCCGGGCCGCCCCGGCCCCCACGGTGAGTCCCAGGCCGGCTCGCCCGGCTTGGCCTTCTTCCAGAGCACGAAGTCCAGCGGCGATCGCTTCTCCTCCACCACCTCCACCCGCTCACCGGCCCGGAGCGAGTCGAGGGCCTGGCGGGCCAACAGCCCGTAGTCCTCGACGCGCTCGACGTTGAAGTACACGCCGTCCGTCGTCTCGTACGCCGCATCCCGCTCGACCAGGCGCCGCACGGCCTCGACCATGCCGTCGACGTAGTCGGTGGCGTGCGGGTCCTGGGTCGGACGCAGGACGCCGAGGGCGTCGACGGCGTCATACCACACGGCTTCGTACTCCCGGGCCACCTCCTCGGCCGAGCGGCCCTCCCGGTTGGCCCGGGCGATGATCTTGTCGTCGACGTCGGTGATGTTGGACACGTGGTGCACCTCGACCCCCGACCACTCGAGATAGCGGCGCAGGACGTCGTACACCAGCGCGGCGCGGCCGTGGCCGATGTGGGGCACGTCGTACACCGTCGGCCCGCAGACGTACATGGACACGCGGCCCGGGTCGCGCAGGTCCAGCTCCCTGACCCGCCCGGTTGCCGTGTCGTGGAGGCGCACGTGCCCTTTCTCCCTTGTGGGTGGGGCCGAACGGCCCCGTCGCCGAGAGCGAGGGGCCCGGTCCCGGCTCGGCGTCGTCCCGCTACGGTACCTGCACCATGGCGGCGCACGTCCCGGACAAACCCTCCCTGGAAGGGCTCGAGCAGACGTGGGCCACCCGTTGGGAGCGAGCGGGCACCTACCGCTTCGACCGGGCCAGGGCCCGCCACGAGGTCTACGCCATCGACACGCCGCCCCCGACCGTGAGCGGCTCCCTCCACGTGGGCCACGTGTTCTCCTACACCCACACCGATCTCCTGGCCCGCTTCTGGCGCATGCGGGGCAGGGAGGTCTTCTACCCGATGGGCTGGGACGACAACGGTCTGCCCACGGAGCGCCGTGTGCAGAACCACTTCGGCGTCCGCTGCGACCCGTCGCTGCCCTACGACGCCTCCTTCGAGCCCTCGGGACAGCCGGCCACCGGGCCCGTCTCCGTCTCCCGGCAGAACTTCATCGAGCTGTGCCACCGGCTCACCGCCGAGGACGAGCAGGCCTTCGAGCAGCTCTTCCGCGTGCTCGGGCTCTCGGTGGACTGGACCATCACCTATGCCACCATCGACGATCGCTCACGCCGTTGCGCCCAGCGAGCGTTCCTGCGCAACCTGGCCCGGGGCGAGGCCTACCACGCCGAGGCGCCGACCCTCTGGGACGTGGACTTCCGCACCGCGGTGGCCCAGGCCGAGCTCGAAGACCGCGAGCTGGCCGGCGCCTACCACCGCATCGCCTTCCAGCGGACCGACGGGGGCGGTCCGGTCCACATCGAGACCACCCGCCCCGAGCTCATCCCGGCCTGTGTGGCCCTGGTAGCCCACCCCGACGACCATCGCTACCGCCCGCTGTTCGGCACCGAGGTGACCACGCCGTTGTTCGCCACCCGCGTGCCGGTGCTGGCCCACGCTCTGGCCGACCCCGAGAAGGGCTCGGGCCTGGCCATGATCTGCACGTTCGGCGACGTCACCGACGTGACCTGGTGGCGCGAGCTGGACCTCCCGGTTCGCAGCATCGTGGGCCGTGACGGGCGCATCGTGGCCGTTCCTCCTCCCGGTGTCCCGGCCAACGAGGCGTGGTCGGAGCTGGCCGGCAAGACGGTCAAGCAGGCCCGGGGCGCCGTGGTGGACCTGCTCCGCCGATCGGGCGACCTCGACGGCGAGCCGCGGCCCGTCACCCATGCCGTGAAGTTCTACGAGCGGGGGGAGCGGCCACTGGAGATCGTCACCAGCAGACAGTGGTACATCACCAACGGTGGGCGCGATCTCACCCTGCGGGAGGCGCTGCTCGAGCGAGGTCGGCAGCTGCGCTGGCACCCCGCCTTCATGCGGGCCCGCTACGAGAGCTGGGTCGGTGGCCTCAGCGGCGACTGGCTCATCAGCCGCCAGCGCTTCTTCGGGGTCCCGTTCCCCCTCTGGTACCCGATCGAGGGTGACGGGCGGGTGGCCCACGACCGGCCCATCGTGCCAGCGGAGGAACGGCTGCCGGTCGACCCGTCGACCGACGTGCCCGACGGCTACGCCGAGGGCCAGCGTGACCAGCCCGGAGGCTTCACCGCCGACACCGACGTGATGGACACCTGGGCCACGTCGTCGCTGACTCCCCACATCGCCGGAGGCTGGGAGGACGACGACGACCTCTTCGCCCGGGTGTTCCCCTACGACCTTCGGCCCCAGGCCCACGAGATCATCCGCACCTGGCTGTTCTCCACGGTGGTCCGGTCCCACCTCGAGCACGGCTGCCTGCCGTGGACCGACGCCGCCATCTCCGGTTGGGTCCTCGACCCCGACCGCAAGAAGATGTCGAAGTCCAAGGGCAACGTGGTCACCCCCATCGGGCTGCTCCGCCGCTACGGCTCCGACGCCGTCCGCTACTGGGCGGCGGCCGGCAGGCCGGGCACCGACACCGCCTTCGACGAGGGCCAGATGAAGGTGGGCCGGCGGCTGGCCATCAAGGTCCTCAACGCATCGAGGTTCGTGCTGTCGCTGCCGGTCCCCGACGGGGAGGTGACCCAGCCGGCCGACGCTTCGCTGCTGGCCCGCCTGGCCGACCTGATCGCCGAGGCCACCACCGCCTTCGAGGGCTACGACTACGCCCGCGCCCTCGAGCGCACCGAGTCCTTCTTCTGGTCGTTCTGCGACGACTACGTCGAGCTGGTGAAGAACCGCGCCTACACCGCCGGAGCCGGCGGCGCGTCGGCCAACCGGGCGCTCAGGCTGGCCCTCTCGAGCCTGCTGCGCCTGTTCGCCCCCTTCCTGCCCTTCGTCACCGAAGAGGTCTGGTCCTGGTGGCAGCCCGGCTCGGTCCACCGGGCACCATGGCCGGACCCAGCCGAGGTGCGGGTGGCGTCGAGCGCGGCCGACGGCATGGTCCTCGACGTCGCCGCCGCCGTCCTCGGCGAGGTCCGCAAGGCGAAGAGCGAGGCCAAGCTGTCGCAGCGGGCGCAGGTGGAGCGGGTGGTCGTGCGGGACGACACCGGGCGACTGCACGCCCTCCGAGCGGCGGAGGCCGACCTGCGGGAGGCGGGTTCCATCGCCGACCTGGTGCTCGAGGAGGCGGCCGAGCCGTCGGTCGACGTGCGCCTGGCCCCGGTGGCCGCCGGCTGACCACCACGATCGCTGCTTGTCCCCGGCGCGACCGCTTGCTACGGTGCCGGCGTCGAGGCGCGGCTCTCGCGCCGCCTACCCGGGGGGGAGGTACACGACCCGGACACACACCTGCCCAGGGTCCCCGTCTGCACCTCGCATGGATCCCGAGTCCCGAGCCGCTGTAGCGCTCTCGAGTTGAATGCCCAAAGACGGCTGCCCGCATTCCAGGCCACACCTGACGCCCGACCCCGGGCTTCCTCAAGGAGGCGCAAGATGCGCAAGCAACCCCGCACCACGGCGCTCACCCGAGTGCTGCTCCTCGCCGCCACCCTACCGGCGGCCACACTCCTGATCTCGCCGTGGGCGGCCAGCGCCCACGTCGTGCACCGGCCGCAGGCGGCGGCCACGTCCGACAGCTTCGCCCGCCTCCGCTTCTGCGAGTCGAACGGCGACTACCGCGCCAACGCCCGGAACCGGTACTTCGGTGCGTACCAGTTCTCCCCTGGCACGTGGCGGTCACTGGGCTACGCCGGTCTTCCCAACGCGGCCCCGCCCGAAGTGCAGGACGAGGCGGCCCGGCGCCTCCAGGCTCGCTCCGGCTGGCGACAGTGGCCGGCGTGCGCCCGCAAGCTCGGGTTGGGCTAGGAGCGGCGACGCGGGGCGATCAGGGGCCGTAGTCCGGCAGGTCCCCCTCCTCGCCGAACACGGCCCGCTCCATCTCGCTCTCGGGCAGGAGCACGGCCCCCACACCGACGACGAGCAACACCACACCGGCGAGGCCGGCGGCGATGAGCCGGCTGTTGCCACGGGCCTGGCAGACGGGACGCTCGCGGCCCACGAGCAGGCCGACGGTGACGTCGCGCTCGGGCTTCGATCCCCGCAGGGCGGGACCGCATTCGAGAGCGCCCGCCGCTCGGAAGGGCAGCAGGGCGAAGGCCAGCACCGTCAACAGCGCGCTGGCCACGACGAGGGGGAGCAACCGGCCGGTCGAGGTCACGACCCGGTCCTCCCCGCGCCGGTGGCGGCGGCCGATCTCATGGCGTCATCGTGGCATGGACGCAGGGCCGCCCGGTCGTGGCCAGCAGCCGGGCTCACACCCGAGAGGGCGGCCAACCCGGCTGGTAGAGCGCGGACCCGTCGAGGCCGGCCACCAACCATCCCTCCGGCGTGTCGCGCATGGCGAAGCGACGGGCCGGCAGTGGTGGCCCGCCCGTCTCCACGAAGGTCACCACCTCGAGGCCGACGCCGAGCGGCTCGGGCTCCTCCCTCACGCTCCAGGTCCGACTGCTGAACCCCTGCCAGAACTCCCTCCACCGCCTGACCCGGTCGGCGGCGAAGCGGTCCCAGAGGGGGTGCTCGGAAGGGCATGCGGCCAGGGCGCGGGCCAAGGCGTCCCAGTCCTCCTGGCTGCCGACCACGGGCTGGTCCCGGTGCGACCAGATCCAGTATTGGCTGAGGACCAGCCGCAAGGTGGGATCGGTCAGCGGCCAAGCCGCCTCGAGGGCGCCGCGGTCCATCACCGCCTCCACCCAAGCCAGGGCGACCGACTTGGGGGTGCCGCCACTCTGCGCTGCGGGCGAGTGGCCCGTGGCCTCGGTCACGGCGGACGAGGCTACTTGGCCACTCACCGCCTCGGGTCCACCGGCTCATCGGACGCGCACCAGGCGGAGCACGTCGGTGGTGGGCTCGAGGTCTTCCGGGGAACCGACCAGCACGGCCACGACGTCACCCTTGTGGACGTAGCCGAGCTTCCAGACCGTCTCGACGGCGAACCACACGATGTCCTCGGCGCTGACGTACTCCTCGACGACCAGGGGCACCATGCCCCACGTGAGAGCGAGCTGGCCGGCAGTCCTCGGCTCGGGACTGAGGGCGATCATCGGGGACACGGGACGGAAGCGGGCGATGGCCCGAGCCGTCGCCCCCGAGCGGGTGCAGCACAAGATGGCGGCCGCTTCGACGCTGGCCGCCGCCTGCCAGGCGGCGTGGCTGATGGCGTCGGTGATCCGCACCTGAGCCGGCACGGGCGCCTCGGACAGTCGCTGGAGGCGACCCAGTCGCCCGCCCCACCTCGGGTAGTCGGCCTCCTGTTCGGCCCGCTCGGTGATGCGAGCCATGGTCCGGACCACGTTGATCGGGTCGCGGCCGATGGCGGTCTCGCCAGAGAGCATCACGGCGTCCGTCCCGTCGAGGACGGCGTTGGCCACATCGGACACCTCGGCCCGGGTAGGGGTGGGAGCGTTGGTCATCGACTCGAGCATCTGGGTGGCCGTGATCACGGGCACACCGGCTTCGGCGCAGGTCCGTATGACCCTCTTCTGGACATGGGGGATGTCCTCGAGGAGCAGCCGGATCCCCAGGTCCCCCCGGGCCACCATCAATCCGTCGGCGGCGGCGATGATGGCGTCGAGGTCGTCCACCGCGGCACGCGTCTCGATCTTGGCCACGATCATGGGAGGATCGTCGCCGGCCGCCTCTCGTACCCGATGCACGTCCTCGGCCGAACGCACGAACGAGACGGCGACCATGTCCACCCGCTCGGTCTTGCAGGTCCGGAGCAGCTCCAGGTCCTCGGCCGTGGGCGACCGCAGGTCGAGCCGGCCCGAGGGCAGGTGCACGCCGGGCCGGCCCTGGATGCGACCACCGCGAACCACGACGGCGGTGGTGCGGTGGGAGGAGACGTGGTCCACCCTGAGGACGACGGCACCGTCGCCCAGCACCACCTCGTCGTCGGGCCGAAGCCCCGCCAGCGCCTCTGCCAACTCGACGTGGATGGCGCTGCTGCTGCTCTGCCCGTCGCCCTCGGCCAGGGCGATCGTCGCCCCTTCCACCAGGAACACCCCCCCGTCGGGGAAGGGGCCGGTGCGGACCTTGGGCCCGGGCAGGTCGGCCAGCACCCCGACGGCCCGGCCCCGCTGCTCGGCCACCGAGCGGACGGTGCGCATGCTGGCCACGTGGTCCTCGGCACGGCCGTGGGCGAGGCCGACGCGGGCCACGTCCATCCCGGCGTCCACCATGGCGCCGAGCACCTCCGCCGACTCGGAGGCGGGCCCGATGGTGGCAACGATCTTGGTCCTGCGCCCCATTGCCAGAACCTAGACGGAGCAACGCTCGGCGGCGCAACCGACGCCGCCCGGCGCGGCTGGGGCCGCCGCGGTGTCGCCGGGGCGGTCGACCGAGGAGGGCGGACGGGCTACCGTGGCGATGGTGCGGCTCCTCGCCTCCGGGCTGGGGGGTGTTGGAGAGCGCGTGCCCGATCACTCCCTCGGAGCCCGGAGGTGACTGCGATGGGAACGACGCTCCAGGCGTCTCCCGCGGGTGGGCGCGCTCGCCCCTCTCGCCGCGGGGGCCTCCATGGCCATCCGCCACTCACCCCGGCCGCGGTCCTGCTCCGCTACCGGCTCACGGTCCCGCTGTTGGGAGTCACGTTCGTCTTCCTGGCGCTGGCCGCCGCCGCCGACGACGGTTCCCTGCTGCTGCGCTGGGACGAGCCCGTGCAGCGGGCGGTGGAGGGCAGTCGCACGGCCTGGCTGGACACGGCCGTGCGGGCGGTGACCCATCTCGGCGGCATCACGGTGGTGGTGGCGGGCCTGGCCCTCCTGCTCCTGCTGGTCTGGCAGCGCTGCCGCTCGCTGGCCGTCGTCCTGCTGGCCGCCACCGTGGCCCGTCCCGTGTTGGAATGGATCCTGAAGAGCCTGGTGGACCGGCCCCGCCCGGACCTGGACCGGTTGGTCCCCGGCAACGGGCCGTCCTTCCCCAGCGGGCACGTGATGGCAGCGGTCGCCTTGTGGGGACTGCTGCCGCCCGTCGTGGCCCTGTTGACTCACAAGCGGTTCCTGTGGTGGTGCTCCGTCGTCGTCTCGGCACTCGTCGTCGGGGTCGTCGCCGTGAGCCGCGTCTACCTCGGCGTCCACTGGGTCTCCGACGTCATGGGCGGGCTCGTGTTGGGGGCGCTCTACCTCCTGGCCGTCGAGTGGCTCCTCGACCGTCACCACGAGCGCAACCCCTGTGCTGCCTTCGTCGTGGGCGGGCGGGACCTGGACGACGACCTGGCGTCACGGAGCAGCAGCCGCCGCCGTTGAATCGGGTGCAGGGAACGTGGTCGGGCTGGTCCAGGGCCGGCGGGCGTCGCCAGGGCCGGTGCGTCAACCGACGGCGGCCAGCGACTGCTCCACCCACGCTCGCAGGTCGGCCGCCGGCAGGGCGCCCACCTGCCTGCTGGCCACCTTTCCGTCCCGCAGTATCAGCAGGGTGGGTATCCCCTGCACGCCGTAGCGGCTCGAGATGCCCGGCGCCTCGTCGACGTTGACCTTGACGACCTTGAGCCGTCCGGCCAGCTCGGCGGCCAGCTGCTCGACGGCGGGCCCGACGGTGCGGCAAGGACCGCACCACGGGGCCCACAGGTCGACCAACACAGGAAGACGGCTGTCCTCGGCGACGGCCTCGAAGTTGGCCTCGTCGGCGTCGGTCAGCCACGGGAGCGGTGCTCGGCACTGACCGCAGCGCGGCGTCCCCGATGCGGCGGGCGGGACACGGTTCTTGCGGCCGCAGGCCGGACAGCTCACCACCCGCGACATGGGCTCAGCCGGTGAGCAGCTCGCGCGCTCCGGTGTCCACCGACGGATGGCGCAGCTTGCACATGGCACGGACCTCGATCTGGCGGATCCGCTCCCGTGTCAGGTTCAGGCGCTCCCCGACCTCCTCCAGGGTCCGGGGCTCGCCCCGGTCGAGGCCGAAGCGGAGGCGGAGGATCTCCCGCTCCCGCTCGTCGAGGATGGAGAGCAGGCGGCCCAGCTCCTCGGGCACCAACGCGGCGGTGGCCTCCTCGAGCGGCGAGGCGGCGGCCCGGTCCTCGATGATGTCGGCCAGCTCGGAGTCCCCGTCCTCGCCCCGTGGCTCCGAGAGTGAGCGCGGCTCGGCCGGGAAGCGCAGCGCCTCCACAACCTTGTCGCTGGTCACGCCCAGCTCCCGCGCCACCTCCTCCATGGTGGGCGAGCGTCCGAGCTCCATCTGGAGGCGGCTCTCGGTCTTCTGCACCCCGGCCAGCGTGTCCGAGGCATGGACGGGGAGGCGGATCGTGCGAGCGCTGTTGGCCACGCCCCTCTGGATCGCCTGGCGGATCCACCAGGTGGCGTAGGTGGAGAACTTGAAGCCCTTCTTGTAGTCGAACTTCTCGACGGCATGGATGAGGCCGAGGTTGCCCTCCTGGATGAGGTCGAGGAGGGACAGGCCCGAGGCCTGGTACTTCTTGGCGATGGAGACGACGAGGCGGAGATTGGCCTGGATGAAGTGACGGGTGGCCCGCTCCCCCTCGTCCACCAGGGCGCGCAGCTGTCGCCGGCGCTGGGGCGACACCCGCGCCGTTCCCTCGCTCAGCTCCCTGGCTGCCTCCTGTCCCAGCTCGATGGCCTGTCCGAGCCGCTGCTCGTCGGCCTTCGTCAGCAGCTCGTGCTGACCGATGTCGGTGAGATAGACGCGAACCAGGTCCTCTTGTGCTTGATCCTTTTCGTGCGTTGCCATCGGTGGTCTGTTCTCTCGCAGAGCCGGCTTCGTGCCGGTGAAGAAACAACACCCAGGAGCGCGATTCTCTTCCCCGCCGCTGTGCGGGGCCGGACTGAACAGGAGGCGGTTCGGGCGCCTCGTCCCACCCACAGGGTACGACGGTTGAACCGACCACCACAACGCAGTTCGCACACCGCGCCACCGACGACGCCGGGGCGGGCACCGAGCCCGCCCCGCTCCGCTACTTCACCTCGATGCGCCGGGGACGCTCGCTCGCCGCCTTGGGGACCCGCACGGTGAGAACGCCCTGATCCATGGACGCCTCGACACCGGCCTCGTCGACGTCGCCGGGAAGCGTCACCTGGTACTGGAAGCGGCCCACGCTGCGGGTGCGCTTGCGCAGGATCCCTACCCGCTCGCGCTCCTTGCGCTCGCCCGACACCGTCACCCGTCGGCCCGACACCTCGAGGGAGACGTCCTCGCGCTTCACCCCGGGCAGCTCGACCTCCACGAGGTAGGCGTCGTCGGACTCCTCCACGTCGGCCATGGGGATGAACCCCTCGCCGATCGAAGAACTGGGATCGCCCCAGTTCGAGAGGTACTGCGAGAGCTGCTGGTTGAACCGGTTCAGCTCCTCCCAGGGATCCCACTCCGTGGTCTCAGCCTGGCGAGGGCGAATCGGAAGGGCCATCCTCGTTCCTCCTTTCTGTGCCTTCTGCCGGACGGGGCCCCAACCCCATCCGGGCGCCGAGCGGGGGGCCATCCCCGCCGGCGCTGCCTTCTGGCGGACGGACGATCAGGCGGCCGTGGACTCGGCCTGGATGGCCTTGCTCCCACCTCCGCTGGTGATCTCCACCTTGCGGGGCTTGGCCTGCTCGGCCACCGGCACCGTGAGGGTGAGCACGCCCTGGTCGTAGTTGGCCTCGATGCCGTCGGGGTTGAGGCCCTCGCCCAGGAACAGCTGGCGGGAGAATCGACCCTGGGGCCGCTCGGCCACCAGTACCTCGGCGTCCTCGGCGCGCTGCCAGGTCCGCTCCGCCGCCACCGTCAGCACGTTCTTCTCGACGGTGAGCTCGATGGAGCTCGGATCCACCCCCGGCAGGTCGAAGTGCACCAGGAACCGGTCGCCGTGACGGTACGCGTCCATCGGCATGGCGGGCTGACGTGCGCCGCCACCCGTGAGCTGCTGGGCCAGCCGGTCGAAGTCCCGGAACGGGTCGTACCTCATGAGCATCTCTTCAACCTCCTTGCTCGCTGACTCGATCTTGATGGGGAATATACTCCGCATCACCTTCCTTGACAACCCTGGACTCAGGATTATTCCTACGGACACCAGGAGGAGGCACATCCACCATGGCCAAGGCAGTCGGCATCGACCTCGGCACCACCAACTCGGTGGTCAGCGTGCTCGAGGCGGGCGAGCCCACCGTGATCCCCAACGCCGAGGGGGCCCGCACCACGCCCT